>CAYFYS010000001.1:0-20421 GCA_964347365.1 uncultured Rhodospirillaceae bacterium
CGTGGTCGACGTGATCGCCTCGCTCAGCTTCCTGTCGCATTTCGACGGCATCCTCAAGGGCGTCGTCGATGTGCGCGACGTGATCTACCTGCTGTCGGCCATCGTGATCTTCCTGTTCGCCAACCGGCTGATGATCGACCTCAAGAGGGGGAGCTGAGGTGCAATCCTGGGATCAGCGGAAGCTCGGCATCGCCGGTCTCGTCCTTGCGATCGTCCTGTTCCTGGCGCTGAACATCTTCGCCAACGGCTCGCTGCGGAACCTGCAGGCGGACTTGACCACGGACGGGCTGTATTCGGTCTCCGACGGCACGGAAAAGGTGCTGGCCGACCTCCAGGAGCCGATCACGCTGCGCCTGTTCGTCTCGCGCGCGCTGCTTGATGCGAGCCCGGGCCTGGGCACCTACGCCACCCGCGCCGAGGAGCTCGTCCGGCGCTACATCGACCGGGCGGGCGGCAGGATCCGTCTGGAGGTGATCGATCCCAAGCCGTTCTCGCCCGAGGAAGACCGCGCGGTCGGGGTCGGCCTCCAGGGCGTGCCGCTCAACGAGGCGGGCGAGCTCGGCTATTTCGGAATCGCCGGGACCAACACCACCGACGACCAGGACGTGATCGCCTTCCTGCAGCCCCAGCGCGAGCCGTTCCTGGAATACGACCTCACCAGGCTGATCCACAACCTCGCCAACCCCGACAAGAAGGTCATCGGCCTGATCACCGGCATACCGATCGATGCCGACCCGGTCCTGCAATACAAGCCCTGGCGGGTGATCGAGCAGATGAAACAGTTCTTCGAGGTCAGGAGCCTCGGGTTCGAGCCGGAGATCACCGGGGACATCGACGTCCTGATGATCGTCCACCCGTTCGGGCTGAGCGATGCGACACTATACGCAATCGATCAGTTCGTCATGCGCGGCGGCAAGACGATGATCTTCGTCGACCCGTATGCCGAAGAGGGCTCGCGCTCCAACGCCGCCATGCGGATGCCGCCCGATCAGGGCTCCAACCTGGAGAAGCTGTTCAAGGCCTGGGGGATCGCATACAGCCAGAGCGAGGTGCTGGGCGACCTCGGTTCGGCCCAGCGGGTGAGCGCCGGGGTGGATGAGCGCGGCCGGCCGATCATCACCGACTATGTCGCCTGGCTGACACTGCGCCCGGAGCGCCTGAAATCCGATGACGTGATCACCGGCCAGCTGCGCCTGATCAACGTCGCCAGCGCAGGCTTCATCGACAAGGCCGACGGGGCGACGATCACCTTCGAGCCGCTGATCACCTCGACCACGGCCGCAGCGCCGGTGGAGGCCCAGAAGGTCCGCTTCCAGCCCAACCCGGCGGAGATCCTCAAGACGTTCACGCCCAAGGACAAGTCCCTCACCCTGGCCGCACGGGTCAGCGGCACGCTCAAGAGTGCCTTCCCCGCAGGCGCGCCGGCGTCCGGGGACGGCGAGACGGACGACACGGGAGACGGGGAAGCATCGGCGCCCGAGCCGCATTTGGCGGAGTCCGGCGATATCGTCGACCTCATCGTCGTGGCCGACAGCGACATCCTGGCCGATGCGTTCTGGCTCCAGACCCAGGACTTCTTCGGCCAGCGGCTCGTCACCCCGGTCGCCGACAACGCGAACTTCGTGATCAACGCGCTGGACAACCTGTCGGGATCGCGCGCCCTGATCAGCCTCAGAAGCCGCGGCCTGTCCAGCCGCCCGTTCGAGCGCGTGCTCGACATCCAGAAGCAGGCCGAGATCCAGTACCGCGAACGTGAACGCGCGCTGGTCAACCAGCTCGAAGAGGTGGAGGGCAAGCTGGAAGACCTCCAGACGAAGGAGCAGGCCGGCGGCGGCGTGCTCCTGTCGGAGGAGCAGAAGGATGCGATCGAGAAGTTCCGCCTGGAGATCCGCAAGGTCCGCCGCGATTTGCGCGAGGTCCGCCGCGACCTGCGCCAGGACATCGACACGCTCGATGCCTGGATCAAGGTGCTCAACATCGTCGCGATGCCGGTCCTGATCGCGCTGTTCGCCATCGTCTTCCTGAGCGCGCGCAGCCGGCGGATGCGCCGGCACAGCGCCGCGCCGGCCGTCTGAGCGCCGCGAGGAGAGCCCACGCCGATGAAACCTGGATCGTTCCTAGGCCTGGCCGCGCTGACGGTGATCGCCGTGATCGCCGCTTCGGTGTCGGTCTTCCAGCAGCGTGCACTGACCACCTTCACCACCGACCGAGAGCGGGCCTTCGCCGTGCTCGCCGACCGGCTCAACGACGCGGCAAGGGTCGAGATCGTCTCCAGCGAGGCCCGGTTCGCGCTCGTGCGCAAGGGGCAGGCGTGGGGGCTAGAAGACCGCGCGAACTATCCGGTCCATTACGACAGGATCAAGCGGGCGATCGTCGGGCTGGCCGAGCTGGCGCTGCTCGAAGCCAAGACCAGCGATCCGGCGCGCCACGAACGGTTGCAGCTCAACGAACCCGACCACGAGGATGCCGAATCGGTCCGCTTTGCGGTCAAGGACGCCACTGGCGAGACCCTCGCCGCGGGCGTGCTCGGCAAGCAGAACCCCAACCTGTTCGGCGAAAGCGGCGGCGGCACCTATCTGCGGCGCGGCACCGACGCCCAGGCCTGGCTCGCCGAGGGCGAGGTGACGCTGGGCAAGACCCGCAACGACTGGTTGATCCGCGACATCGTCGACATCGACGCCGAGGCGGTGCGCCGCGCCGTTATCCGCCAGCCCGACGGCGCGCAGATCGTCGTGCACAAGGATACCGAGACGAACGGCACGTTCACGCTGGACGGCGTTCCCGCCGGCGGTACGCTCAAGGATTCCGGCGAGGCCAAGAATCTCGCCGGCGGGCTGTGGCGGCTGACCTTCGAGGATGTCAGGCCGGCTGCGGAGATCGCCTTCCCGCCCCGATTGAACACCGCAGAGTACGAGACCTTCGACGGGTTGAAGATCCGCGTGGAGATGACCACCGTCGACGAAATCGTCTGGGGTCGCTTCAGCGCCTCAGCCGAAGGCGCGACAGGCGAGGCGGCGGCGGCGGTCGCGGAACGGGCCGAGACGATAAACCGGCGCGCCAAAGGCTGGGTCTACGAGCTGTCGGCGGGCGAGGGCGAGAAGCTCACCACCAGGATCGAGGACATCCTGGAGAAGCCGGCCGAGAACTCCTGAGGCGGGACGCATCGCCGCATCGTTGACACCGCTTGGCGGAGCCGATCTCATGCCGGCCCCTGCAATGACTGCCCGGGTGGACGGCCTCATATGGGTGTGCTGCTGCTGCGGCCCGGCGACCTGCAGGGCCTGGTCGGCATGGAAGAAGCGATCGACGTCCTCGAGCAGGGCTATGCCGAGGCGGCGGCCTATCCGGTCATCAACGCCCCGCGCCGGCGGGTGCACTCGCCCGACGGCGTCAGGGTCAGCAGCTTTCCCGGCGGCGTGCACGGGCTGGGCGCGATCGGCGCCCAGGTCAGGGCCGAACGGGTCGTGCAGACCGACACCAACCAGGGCTATTCCTTTCGCGGGCCGCCGGTCCATGTGCTGAACTGCTCGGTCACCGGTGCGCTGCTGGCCATCCTCATCGGCGAGATCGACGACAAGACGCTCGGCCCGACCAGCCTGATGGCCTTCCGTACCGCCGCGGCGAGCGGGGTCGGTTTCCGGCATCTCGCACGCGCCGATGCGCGGGTGTGCGGGCTGTTCGGCTCCGGCGGGCAGGCCGCCAACCAGCTCCTGGCGCTGACCACGACCCGGCCGATCGAGCACGTCCGGGTGTACAGCCGCGATCCCGCCAATCGGCGGCGATTCGCCGAAACCTACGGGCCACGCTTCGGGGTCGCGATCACGCCGGTCGACACCCCGCGCGCGGTAGTCGAGGGCGCCGATGTGATCATTGCAGCGACCAACACCAACGTGGCGCTGTTCGACGGCGACTGGCTGGTCCCCGGCCAGCACGTCACCGGGATCGTCGGCTCCAACATCCAGCTCGTCCAGGGCGGCTTTCTGAAGCGCCGGCGCCGCGAGATCGACGACCGGACCGCCGAACGGGCCGATCTCGTGGTCGCCAATTTGCGTGATTCGGTGCTGTCGGAACAGCAGGGCGATTTGTTCGAGCCGATCGAGCGCGGCCTGATCGCGGCTGCGGACATCATCGATCTCGGCGATGTCGCACGCGGTGCCGCGCCGGGACGAGTTTCGGCCGGACAGATCACCTATCACAAGAACAACAACGGCACCGGCGCCTCGGAAATCGGGCTTGCCATGTGCGCCTATACACGCGCCAGGCAGGCCGGCAGGGGCGTGGAGATCGACCTCGATCCGGCGCGGCCGCGCGCCTGATCGGCGCCGATGCAAGGTGCGCTCGACCTCGCCACCGCCCAGTACGCCGCGATCGCCGCCATCGCGCTGCTCGGCGGGCTGGTCCGCGGCTTCAGCGGCTTCGGCAGCGCGCTCGTCCTCACCCCGGTGCTCAGCATCATCGTCGGGCCGCGCGCAGCCGTTCCGGCGGTGATGATCGTCCTGCTGGTCACCACGCTGCAGCTCGTCCCCAGCACGTGGGCGCATGTGCGCTGGCGTGAGCAATGGGCGCTAGGGCTGTCGGGCTGCGTCGGGGTGCCGCTGGGCGGCATGGTGCTGCTGGCGCTCGACCCGGACGTGCTGCGCCGCGCGATCTCGGCGACGACCGCGGCCTCGGCGCTGTTCCTGATGACCGGCTGGCGCTATTCGGGCAGCCACTCCAACCCGGCGGCGGCCGCAGCCGGCGGGCTCGGCGGGTTCATCTCCGGCGCGGGGTCGGTCGGCGGCCCGCCGGTCGTGGCCTATCTGCTCGCCGGGCCGGGCAGCGCGGCCGAGGTACGCGCGGCCATCGTCTATTATTTCGTCTTCACCCAGGTGGTAAGCTTGGTCTTCTACGGCACCAACGGCCTGCTCGGGCTGGAGGTGATGGTGGCCGCAGCACTGATCGCGCCAACCCTGTTGATCGGCACCTGGATCGGCATGAAGCTGTTCACCCTGGCGAGCGAGAAGGTTTTTCGCCGCTTCGCCCTGGCCCTCCTGCTGGCGATCGGCCTGGTCACCCTGGCGCTGTGAGGCCGGCGGCGCCCCGGCCGGCCGGGGCGATCCTCAGCCCCCCTCCTGTTCGGACATCGGCACGCCGGGCGGCAGGTCGAACAACCCCTCGGGCAGGTCCTGGATATATGCGATCGCCTCCTCGGTGCCGATCACGTCGGCGTATTTGGCGTGCATGTCGCAGAGGTTGATCGCATGGCTCGCCTCGGAGCGGTCGAAGCAGCCCTCCTCGACCAGCGTGGTGCGGAAGTTCTCGCTGAAGGCATCGAGGACCGAGGCACGCACGCAGCCGCTGGTGGTGGTCCCGACCATCAGGATCGAATCGGCCCCCAGGTTGGTCAGAAACGACGACAGCGGCGTGCCGTGGAACGCGCTCGGCTTGAGCTTCTCGATGACGATGTCGCGCGGCCCCGGTGCGATGACGTGGTTGATCGCGTTGCCGTCGAGGTTGGATTTGCGCCGGTCGTCATGGGACCGCCACTCGCCGGTGCGCTTGTTCTTCCACGCCCAGGATCCGCGGTCCCAGCCGTCGGCGCGCATCGAAGCGGTGGTGTAGATCACCGGGATTCCTTTGGCGCGTCCAGCATCGATTAGCCGCTTGATATAAGTCATCGCCTCCCAGGCCTCCGCACCGCAGGAGTTCGGCCAGGTCTTGACCGATTCCAGGATCGGTTCGGGCTTGTCGCCGGTGAAGTTGTAGTTCACGTCGATGACCACGATCACCGGGCGCGCGCCGAACCCGGCGCGCTCGCCATAGCCGGCGGCCTCGAAGACCGCTTTGTCGCGCTCGGTGAGAAACTTGTTCCAGACCGGTTCCTTCATCGTCTTGCCTCCGGCGGCGCGGTTGCGTCATCATGGTCGCAGAGAAACCCTAAGCGCCCCCGGGGTGTCGCGCAACCGCCCCGGGGGACGCAGCTGGGCGTCGGCGGAAGGACCGCGAGATGAAGATCGACAGCCTCAACCACATCAACATCCGCACCATGAAGATGGAGGAAACCAAGGACTGGTACTGCGACGTGCTCGGCCTGGAGATCGGCTTCCGGCCGCCGTTCGACGAGCACGGCTACTGGCTTTATGCCGGCGAGGTGGCGATCGTCCACCTGTCCTACAGCCAGGACGGCGCGCCGCGGCGCACCGTGGCCGAGGCGATGGGCGCGGGGCTCGACCATGTCGGGCTGGCCGGCACCGGCTATCACGACATGCTGGCCCGGCTCCAGCGCCTGTCGGTCCCCCACGACAAGCGCCTGGTCGGCGGCGGCAGGATCGCCCAGGTGTTCCTGTACGATCCCAACGGCGTGCTGGTCGAACTCGGCTACGACGTAGAGGCCGAGGGCATCGATACCGCCGCCTTCGAGAAGGTCCCGGCCTAAGCGGGGGCAGCGCGCGCCGGAGCGTCGCGATAGCGCGCCACCTCGGGCCGGCGATCGCCGTTCAGGCGGCGAACCGGTGCCGGGTGAGGAATCGATCGAGCGCGGCCAGGCACGCGGCGGGCTTTTCGAGCTGCAGCATGTGGCCGGCGCCCGCGACCGCGGCATAGTCGTAGCCCCCCTCCTCGGCCAGTGCCTTGTTGACCGTTGCCGTCGGCGAGGGGTGTTCGACGTCCGGATCGGCGCCCAGGAGCAGCACCGGCCCGGTAAAGTCCGCCGCCTTCGGCCACAGATCCAACGGGATGTTGGCCAGATAGGTCGCCGCTTCCAGGGCGCCGGGGAAGACCAGCGTCCAGCCCCCTTCCGCCGCGTCGCGGCGCAGGACCGAGCGTGCCATCAGCAGATGGCTGCCCGGCGCCCAGCCGGCATGCGCGCGGCCTGTGGCGTATTCGGCCGCCAGCGCGGCCGGGTCGGCGAAGCGGTACCGGCGCGCGGTCGCCCATTCGGCGAGGCGGTGTTCGAAGCGGACCATCATCGCATGCAGCCGATGGCCTTCCGGCGGGATGTCGGGCGGATCGAACAACACCAGCCCGTCCCAGCGCCAGGCGGCGTGGAGCGCATCGCGCATCGCCGCCCGCCCGGACATCGAATGGAACGCCCCGACCGAGCGCTTGGCGCCCAGCCGGGCGGTCACGCCGTCATGGACGGCGGCAATGTCGCGCGCCATGTACGCATAGTCGTGGTTGGGCGCCGACCGGGGCGTGTTGCGGCCGTGGTTGCGCATGTCGAAGACGATCACCTCGTAGCGAGCGCACAGCGGCAGCCAGAACCTCAGATAGCCGTCGATGGCAAACCCGTTGCCGTGGCTGACGAAGATGCGCAGCCGCGCCGACGCCACGCCGTGGCGCCGCACGAGGATCTGCGCACCGTCGGCCATCTCCAGCGCGAAGGACTCCAGCGGGGCGGGAAGCGTCAATTCGGACACTTGCGCGCGTCTCCCCCGGGCCGCGGCTAGGCGGGCGACGGGAAGGCAGGCGTCAGCACCTCGATCAGCGCCGGCGGCAGCCCGGGCGCGAAGTTCTGGATCGACTTCCACACGAACCCTGATTCCGGATCCACCCAGTAGGTGTTCACGAAGCGCCAGCCGAAGTCCCGGGCGCGGCCGGTCTCCTCGATGCGGATGGTCTCGAACGTCAACTCGACGATTTCCACGGTCTCGCGGCCGGCCACCTTGAAGGTCGAATCGACCAGCACGACGGCACGGTTCCCCGGTTGCAGATCGACGCTGCGCGTCAGCCGGTAGCCGTCGGAGATCTTGTGCAGCGTGTCCTGGCGGACTGGATCGGGGTTGTAGAGGATGGTGGTCTTCAGATCGATCGGCAGGCCGGCGGTCTTCACCACCCGCCCGCCCCGGGTGATCAGCGCCGCCTGGTCGGCGGACAGCCAGTGGAGGTTCTTCCCGTCATAGCGGCTGAGGACCAGCAGGACCCTGGGCTGGCGACCGATCTTTACCGCCAGGGACGCATAGGGTATCTTGTTGATCCGTTCGCGCGTCAGCCAGTCTTCCGGGCGGTTCGGATCGAGAATGTCCTCCCCGGAACCGGTTATCAGGTCCAGTATAGGCGCGTGGGCACATCCGAGACCCGCGGTGGCGGCAACGGCGATGGACACAAGCAGGTGGCGGCGGTTTTGCGAATCGAACATCTGACGGGCAGCTTCACTGTCCTGGGCAAGGTCTTGTTGCGGGCGACTTCGCGTGCGCGTCCTTCAGTGCGGACGGCATTATCAGCGCTGATCGGAAGCCTGTCGATAGCGGCGTTTTCCAGTGCCGCGCCCGCGCAGTTCGTCACCACCCCTAAAATCGATGTAGAGACGCTGCTGAGATCCCTCAGCCCTTCGTCCGATACCCGAAATCCGTTCGAACGAGACCTCGACATGAGCCCGGCGAGGAGGGACGAACGCGGGGATAGGGATGCACAAACGGAGGAGACGCAAGAGGAGGTAGCGGAGCCCTCGCCTCTGGAAGCCGATTTCTCGAGCCGTGCCAACCAGACGATCCAGCAGTTCGGCTATGACATCATGCGGCAACGCCGCCTGGGCGTGGGCCAGTCCACGGGCGCGCTCCACGACTCCTACCAGCTCGGTGTCGGTGATCAGATCCTCGTCACCCTGCACGGCCAGGAGTGGCACAATGTCCGCACCCCGGTCGACCGGAGCGGACGGATCATCCTGCCCCGGCTTCCCCCGATCGAAGCGCTCGGGCGGACGCTGGGGGAGGTGCGCGCGCTCATTCGCACTCATGTCAAGAGTAGGATGCTGGGCACCGACGTCCATGTCACCATCGGCGACGTGCGATCCGTCGACGTCACCGTCATCGGCGAGGTCGCCGAACCCGGCCTCTACCATCAGCCGGGGCTGTCCTCGCTGGTCGACACGCTGATCCTGGCCGGAGGCCCCAACAAGAACGGCAGCTTGCGCAACATCCGCATCCATCGCGGCAACACGGTGCGCACGGTGGATCTGTACGACCTGTTCATCCACGGCAGGATCCGCCAGGACCTGACGATGCGCGAAGGCGACATCGTCGCGGTGCCGCTGATCGGCCCGACGGTGGCCCTGACAGGCCACGTCAAGCGGCAGGGGGTCTACGAACTGCCCGCGGCGGGGGGGGCGCCGCTGCTGCGCGATGTCCTGCGTTATGCGGGCGGCGCGGTGCGACCGCGCGGCAACCGGTATATTCGCATCTCGGTGGCCGAGGACGGCCGGGAGACCGTGCGCGAGCATCGTCGCCTCGCTTCCTTGCGCGCACGCGACGGCGATGTGGTGATCGTCCAGCCCGGCGCGAACATCCAGCTCGGCTGGGTAACCCTGGAGGGTGAGGTCAGGGTCCCCGGAAAGCGTTCCCTGGGCGCGGCCCATACCGTCGGCCGGATGATCGGCGATGTGAAGAAGCTCGGAAGGGCCGCCTACCTCCCGTTCGCCGTGGTCCGTCGTCTGGACGCCATCACTCAGGCGCCGATCTATCTTCCGGTGAACCTGCTCAACGTGGTGGCGAATCGCGACGACCTGGCGTTGCAGCCCGCCGATACCGTCATCGTGTTCCACCGCAAGGACATCGAATTTCTGCACTCAGCGGACGTGCAGGCCATCCTGGCGCAGACCCTGCCGCCGAGCCTGGCGCTGACCGGCGGGGCCGGAAACGAGATCGAGGAGTGGAGTACAGGACAGCCCAAGCATGAAGGCCCGTCCGGCGAGAGCGACTCGGACGCCGGCCGGCGGGACCTCAGGAACGCCGTGACACCGGCCGAGGCCGCGGCGCGGTTCATCCCGCAATTACCAGGGGCCCCGCGCACCACGGTCGCCAGCCCTGAGCCCGGCGCATTCGCCAGGGTCGCCGCGCGGGGTCTGGTGCGTAGGAATGACGACGAAACCCTGAGCCAGACCGAGTACGCCTGTGCCGGGCTGAGGATGCTGTCCGCGCTGCTCGATGTGGGCAGTTCGGAACGTTTCGCCAATGCGCGGCGCATCCTGTCGGCCCGGCGCGAGGCGCATGTCGTCAACGTCGTGCAGTGTCCGCGGATCTACGATCGCTTTCCGGCCGCCCTGGCATTCATCCTGGACAACGTGGTGGCCGTGGATGGCGAGGTTCTGGTGCCCGGCATCTATCCGGTTGCCGGCGAGACCGGGGTGAGGACGATGGCCAGGATCGCCGGCGGGCTCACCCGCGAGGCCGATCTATCCAATGTCGAGATCTCCCGCGTTGCGGTGTCCCGCACCCGGGGCACGGCGGATTTCCGGCGCAGCATCCATGATCTCAGCGGCCGCGCCGACGACGCCGGGGATCCGGTCGTGGCGGTCGGCCCCGGCGACTCGGTGCGTTTCAACCGTGTCTTCACGCAGCGCGAGGAAGGACCGGTGCTGCTGACGGGCGAATTTCGCCGGCCCGGAACCTACCGCATCCAACGTGGCGAGCGGCTGTCGCAGATCATCGCCCGGGCGGGTGGGCTCACCGAACAGGCCTATCCCTTCGGCGCGGTGTTTCTGCGCGAGTCCGCGCGGCTGGCGCAGAAGACGGCCATCGACCGCCAAGCGAACCAGCTTCAGAACCAGCTGTTTACCGCGTTCGCCAGCCGTAGCAAGGCCGGAAATGCGGCCTACGCCGCCAGCAACAGGTTGCTCGAGAGGCTGCGCGACGCCAAGCCGTTCGGGCGCGTGATGGTCGAAGCCGACCCGACGGTGCTCGAGATCCGGCCGGAAAAGGACATCATCGTCGTGCCGGGCGATCATCTGATCGTGCCCAAACGGCCGGCGACCGTCCATGTCAACGGAGCGGTGCTGAACCCGGGTTCGATGCAGTTCGATTCCCAGCTCAACCACGGGGACTATATCCGTATCGCCGGCGGTTTCGACGGAACCGCCGATGTGGACCGTGTCTTCGTCGTCCTGCCCAACGGCAAGGCCAAACGGATCGGAGCGTCGTACTGGAATTTCGAGCGCGCCAACATCTCACCGGGCAGCACGATCGTCGTGCCGCGCAACATCACCCCTTTCGAAATCGCTCCGTTCCTGATCGAGGCGACCTCCGTCCTCAGCAGGATAGCGATCACCGCCGCTTCGCTGGCCACAATCGTCAACTAGCGAGCGTGCGCAAGCCGGGGACAGCCTGAGCCGGGCGCGGTCTTCCCGACCGCGTGACGGCCAGCCCCAAAGGTTCCCGGTGCCGCGGCCCACCCGACAGCGATATCGCGGCATGCGCGGCGCGGCCGGTTATGCCGCGGCGGCGCGCGCGCCTTCGCCTTCGAGATGGGCGATGACATCCTCCAACACCATCACATCGGCGTATTTGTGATGCATGTCGAACAGGTTGATCTTGTGCGACAGCTCGAAACGGTCGAAGACGCACTCCTCGACGACGCTTACATGGTAGCCGGCCGAATACGCATCGACCACCGAGGCCCTGACGCAGCCCGAGGTACTCTCGCCACACACGATCAGGCTGTTGATGTCGCGTTCGTTCAGACAGGCCGCCGTCGGCGTGCCGGCGAAGGCGCTGGCACGTTCCTTGCGGATGACGATGTCATCGTCCCGGGGCGTGAACGCCGGGAAGATTTCATAGGCATCATCGTCCAGGTTCTGAATCTTCCGACGCTTGGTGGAGGCGACGCGCGACTTCCGCAGGGAGCTCGTCACATAGATGATCGGTATCCCCGCCGCCCGCGCGGCAGCAAACAGCCGTTCGGTCGGCGCGATCGCCTCCCAGGCGTACTTGCCGCAGGTGTTGGGGTATTCCAGGAGCGCATGCGGCGGATGGTTGCCGCCGCGATAGACCAGGTTGTAGAGGTCGACCGCCAGCAGCGCCGGGCGCGCGCCGATCCGCGTCCTGCGACGATAGGGCGCATAGACTTGCAGAATTTCGGGCGGGACGACGTCCTGCCAGCAGTGATCTTCGAAATCGCGCGCCATGGCCGCCTCCTGCACGTGGACCGCCGGCGAGTCTAGCGCCCGCGTCCGCCGCGGCAAGCGGTGAGCGCGGCGGCCTTGGCGTAGGCGCGGAGATAGTCGCCGGCCATGCGCCCGGGGCGGTAGCGCGCAGCGGCCGAGATGCACGCGCTGCGGAAATCCGCCGCCCGCCATTCCCCGTCCGCAAGCCGCTTCAGCAGCCCGGCGAGCGCCGCCGGCGCGGCCGGATCGTACAGCAGGCCCGTGCGCCCGTGCGCAACCACCTCCGGTATGCCGCCGCGATTGGACGCCGCCACCGGGACGCCACAGCCATGCGCTTCCAGGATGACGCGCGGCAGGGGCTCGCGCCACAGCGAGGGCACGATCACCCAGTCGGCAGCACGGTAAATTTCGGCCGGGTCCACCCACCCCAGCCAGGAGATGTTCCGGCGCGAAAAGCGGGTCCTGAGCCGTTCGACGTAAGCGCGCACACCATCGCCGGCGATCAGCAGCCGCCAGCCCCGGTCGGGCAGCGATCGCGTGGCCGCGAGCAGGTTTTCGATCCCCTTCTCGCGGGTGATCCGCCCGAGGAAGGCGAACGTGACCACGCCCGGCTCGGCTGGCGCACCCGGTTGCCCGGCGCACGATGTCGCAGACGCGTTGTAGATGACCCGCGTTTCGCCCGCGCAAGCGAAATACCCCGCCGCCAGATGAGGCTCCAGAATGTCTCGGCTGTTGCCCACCGCGACATCGACCAGCCGGGACAGACGCCGGTTGCGCAGCGCAAAGGGCACACAGTCCAGGCACGTCGCCGGGCAATCGCGGCCCCGGCGGTGCCGTACGGAAAACGGGCACATCAGATAGTGGTCCCTGAGCGTGTGGACGACCGGCAGCGCAAGCGATTTCGCCGCCCGCCAGGTCAGAATGCCCAGCCCGCTGAGATTGTTGGTATGGACCACGTCGGGGCCGATACGTTCCAGCATCCGGCGGATCTCGCGTGAGCGGGACCGGTCGAGGCTGTCGCGCAGATGATAGGCCGCACGCTTCCAGCGGGGCCGTGCCCGGCCGTCGACCGGCCAGAAGAAATTGCGGACCGGAAGGGAGTGAACCCGCACGCCATCGACGACCGCCGTCCGTTCCGCAGGCCCCGGGCAGACCGTGATCACCACGGGTGTGGCGCCACGCGCCGGCAGGGCCTCGGCCAGGACCTTCAAGGACCGTTCCGCGCCGCCCGAGATGTAGGGGAAATATTTCTCATTCAGCAGCGCGACCTTCATATTCCACGTCCTTGCGGCCGTCGGCCATGAAGGTATCGAGCGCGCGCCGTGCATCATCGTCGCGCAGCTGCGTCGGCGGGCTCTTCATGTAGTAGGCGCTCGCCGCCTCGAGCGGCCCGGCGAGCCCCCTGTCCAGACCGAGCTTGGCGCAGCGCACCGCATCGATCACCACCCCGGCGCTGTTGGGCGAGTCCTGGACCGAGAGCCGCAGCTCCAGCTCCAGCGGGACATCGCCGAAGCCGCGGCCCTCCATGCGGATGAAAGCGATCTTGTTGTCGCCCTGCCACGGAACGTAATCCGACGGGCCGATATGGATATCGCGCGCATCCAGCCGTTCGTCGAGCTGGCTCTGGACGGATTCGGTCTTGGACATCTTCTTGGACCGCAGGCGGTCGCGCTCCAGCATGTTCAGAAAGTCCGTATTGCCGCCGGTGTTGAGCTGATAGGTGCGATCCAGGGCAACGCCGCGATCGGCGAACAGCCGCGCCAGCGTGCGGTGGACGATCGTCGCACCGACCTGGCTCTTGATGTCGTCGCCGATGATGGGCAGGCCCGCGCTGCGGAACCTGCCGGCCCAGTGCGCATCCGAGGCGATGAAGACGGGCACGCAGTTGACCATGGCAACACCCGCCTCGAGACAGGCCTGGGCGTAGTGGCGCACCGCCTGCTCCGCGCCGACCGGAAGGTAGCAGATCAGGACTTCGGCCCCGGTTTCGCGGAGCGCCCGAGCGATATCGACGGGCGCGGCATCGGCGATGCGGAACGCCTCCGCCTCGCGATAGGCTGCCATGTGGCCGGCGACGCCATCCAGCACCGGTCCCATCAACACCCGCACGCCGGCCTCGAGCGCGATCGGCTGAAAGACGCGTGCGCAGTTGGGCTGGGCCTGGATCGCCTCGCCAAGCGGTCTTCCGACCTTGCGGCCGTCGATGTCGAAGGCCGCGACCACCGCGATATCGGCCGGACGCCAACCGCCGATGTCCTCGCACATCAGCCCGGCATAGTCCCGGGCGTTGCGGCCGCGGTAATAGTCGATTCCCTGAACCAGGGCGCTGGCACAATTGCCTACCCCGGCGATCGCAACGCGAACCTCGCTTGCCATCCTTCCTCCCTCGATCGGGCGAGGCTCGTCATGTCGCTCTCGCCGATATTCAGCAGCCCCGGGGCCCGCCCTCGCCGTGCCCGGGCGGGCAAGGCGGGCGCGACCGGCGCACACACCGCATGCGAACCGGATCTCTGGAAAGAGAAGCCGCCCGGAGCGGTTCCCCTCGGCGTCGGTCCGGGCGAGGATACGACCGGACGGGCCGCGCGAAGGCTGGGTACACGCCGGAGCCCGCGCCCGCCCCGCTTGCGCGCGGCACGAGAACGGCGGTGGTCCCGGCTTCTTCGGCACTGCCCCGCCGACAACCCGACCCCTGCCTGGGGAAGGGCTACTGGACACCGGCTGGGCGCGCGGCTCGGACGCCCCGTCTCCTGTGCGCTCGTTTCGACCGGATGTTGCCGTCTGCGTTCCAGTCCGCCAGAGTATAGAAAATTCCCCCTCTTTCGTCAATCGGGCGGGGCTGAACCGGTGCCGGCGCTGCGGCGGAAACGGGCGCGGCACCGCCCCGTCACGGCGGCGGCGGGTGGGTGAACGGCCAGGGGGAGGCCTCGCTTCCCGTCTGGATCGGAACCTCGATCAGGACCGGCCCGTCCTCCTTGAAGCCTTCCTCGAGCGCGGTTCGCAGCGCTGCCGGCGTGGTTGCGCGCACCCCCTTGGCGCCGAAGCTCTCGGCCATGCGCACGAAATCCGGGTTGCGGAGCGCCGCGCCGAGCAGCCGGCCGTCGAATTCGGTCATCTGATCACGGCGTACATTGCCGAAGGCGCGGTTGTTGAAGACCACGCCCACCAGGTTGATGCCGTACTGGACGGCCGTGGCCAGCTCCTGGACGCCGAACATGAAGCCGCCGTCGCCGGTGATCGAGACGACCGCTTTGCCGGGGTTGGCGATCTTGACGCCGATTGCGGTCTGGAAACCGAAGCCCAGGCTCTCCTGATAGCCGCAGGTGACGTATTGCCGCGGACCGTAGACCGGAAAGGCGAAGCGCGCGGCAAACCCGGCCTGGGTGATCTCCTCGACGAAGAATCCGTCCGGCGGCAGGGCGGCCCGGATCGCCTCGAGGAAGCCTATCTGCGGTTGTACCGTTGCGATCTTGCGGCGTGCGGCGGCCTTGTAGCCGAGGAACGCCGCAACGCGGCTGGCGCGCTTGTCGATGGTGGTCTCCAACGCCGCAAGGAGAGCGGCGGTCGCGAGCCGCGCATCGGCGACCACCCCGACATCGGGCCGGAGGCGGACGAATTCGCTGGGGTCGATATCGATGCGGATGGTCTTGATGCCGCGCGGCGACCAGCGCCAGCGAAAATGGATGAGCTCCAGCCGGCTGCCAATGCCGATCACCAGGTCGCATTCGGGCCAGTACTCGTAGGCCGCCACGCTGAGCAGGCCGTAGGGGCTGTCATCGCCGACCACGCCCTTGCCGCTGCGGAAGCTGGTCACCGGAGCCTGGATGAGCCGGGCGAGCGCGGCGATTTCCTCGGGCGCGTGCTGGGCGCCGGCGCCGACGACGATCAGCGGGTTCTTCGCCTCCCGGATCAGGCGTGCGGCCTGTGCGATCTGCTCGGGGTCCGGCGCCGGAGGTGCGGGCGGGGCGCGGTCGACGGCGAGATCGACCGGGGCGGTCTGACCCAACACGTCCCAGGGCGTCTCGATGGCCGCCGGCCGGATCCGCCCGGTCGCCATGCTGCGGAAGGCCTCGGCCACCAGCCGGGGCGCCTGCGCGGGATGATCGATGCGCCCGGCCCAACCGGTGAAGCCCCGCAGGGTGGCGAGCTGGTCGGGCAGCTCGTGCAGCTGCCCGCGCCCGCGCCCGATCAGATGCGCCATGATGTTGCCGGTCACGCACAGGACCGGCGCGTTGGCGCCATAGGCCACGGCAAGCGCGCTGGAGGCGTTCAGTACCCCGGGGCCGGGCACCACGGTGAAGACGCCGACCCGCCCGGTCGACTTGGCGTAGCCGAACGCCATGTGCGCCGCACCCTGCTCGTGGCGCGTGGTGATGAAGGCGATCCGGTCGTGCGCGCGCGCCAGCGCATCGTTGAAGTGGTACATATGCGCACCGGGGATCCCGAACACCGTATCGACGCCGTGCAGGACGAGGGAGCTCGCGATCGCCTCGCCGGTGGTCAGCCTGGGAAGCGTGCTCACGATCGGCTCCGTCTGATTGCGTGTCGGGGCAGGCGGCAGCGCAGGCCGGCGCGATCCGGAGACGCCCGCCGCCACGCGGCGCCATCCTATCACCGGGCCGGACGTCATTGCGCGCCGCCGGGCGGCGAATATACTTCCGGGCCGTGACCCATGCGGGCGGCCGAAACGGGCGCCCCCGGCTCAGGGAGGCCCATGTGAGCGAGCGCGGCGTCGGTGCGAGCATCCCCCGCAAGGAGGATGACCGCTTCCTTGCGGGGACCGGCCAGTTCGTCCCCGATGTCCAGGTCCCGGGCATGTGGCACGCCGCCTTCCGGCGCAGCCAGATCGCCCACGGGCGGCTCATCTCGGTCCGCGCCCCCGCCGGCGCGCAGGGCCAAGTATTCACCGCCGCGGACATGGACGACATCAAGCCGATCCGCTCGACCGCCACCCTGCCCGGCTTCAAGGGCGCCGATTTCCCGGTGCTCTCCAAGGACAAGGTCCGCTATGTCGGCGAACAGATCGCCATCGCGGTGGCGCCGACGCGCGCCGAGGCCGAGGACATCGCCGATGCGATCGAGGTCGAGTGCGAGGAACTGTCGGCGGTGGTGGACATCAATCGCTGCCGCGAGCCGGCCAGCGCGATCGTCCATGACGGCTGGGGCGACAACGTGGTCTGCCAGACCGATTTCGAGAACGGCGATCTCGAGGCCGCCAGGCGCGCGGCCTCCCACACCCTCACGCGGCGCTACAAGATGGCCCGCCAGACGCCCTTCCCGATGGAGGGGCGCGGCGCGCTCGCCCACCGCGACTCCCGGCTCGACGAGCTGGTGGTCTGGATGTCCCACCAACTCCCCCATCCGATGCAGCGCGGCATCGCCGCCTTCCTCGGGCTGGAGGTCAACAAGGTCCGGGTGATCTGTCCCGATGTCGGCGGCGGATTCGGCCTGAAGACCCATCTCGACGGTGAAACGCTCGCCGTCGCCTGGACCGCGCGCAAGCTCGACCGGCCGATCAAATGGGTGCAGGACCGCTTCGAGCATCTGGTCACCGATGCCGACTGCCGCGACCACCAGTACACGATCACCGTTTATGCCGACGACAGGGGCAGGATCCTGGGGATCGACTGCGAATGCGTGGTCGACGCGGGCGCCTATTCGCCCTGGCCATGGCCGGTGGGGGTGGAGGCCGCCACGGGGGTGGGCAACCTCGCCGGCCCCTACGATGTGGCCGCGCTGTGCGGGCGGTCGGTGACGGTATGCACGAACAAGCCGCCGAGCCAGCCGTACCGCGGCGTCGCCCGGCCGGGCGCCTGTTTCACCGACGAGCTCACCCTGGACTCGCTCGCCCGCGCGGTCGGCCGCGAGCCCTGGGAGGTCCGGCTCGACAACCTCGTGCGGCCCGACCAGATGCCCTGCGACAACATCACCCGCAAGCATCTGGACAGCGGCGACTACCCCGAAGCGCTGCGGCGCTGTATCGCCGCGATCGATCCGGCGGCTGTGCGCGAGCGCCAGAAGACGCCCGAGCCGGACGGGCGGCTGATCGGCGTCGGCTTCGCGACCTTCTACGAGCAGACGGCCTACGGCACCGGGCCGTTCGGCTACTCCGCATGGGGCATCGAGCTGGTGCCGGGGATGGAGATGGCCACGGTCAAGCTCACCCCGGACGGCGGGCTGTGGGCATCGGTCGGCATCCAGAGCCACGGCCAGGGGCTGGAGACGACCCTCGCCCAGATCGCCGCCAGCGAGCTCGGCATCGATCCCGACAAGATCGCCATCCGCCACGGCGACACCGCAACGGCCTATGCCGGGACCGGAACCTATGCCTCGCGCAGCATCGTGGTGGCGGGCGGCGCGGTTGCCCAGGGCTGCCGCGAACTCGCCCCGCGGCTTGCGCGGATCGGCGCCCACCTGCTGCAGACCACGACCGCAGCGGTCAGGATCGAGGACGCCCGGGTCGTCGGACCAAACGGGTCGGTAAGCTTCGCCGAGATCGCCGAGATGTTCTATCACCACCCCGAACACCTGCCCGAAGACACCGACCGCAACGGGCTGACGGTGACCTCGGGCTACAACGACAAGGTCCATGGCGGCGTGTTCGGCTTCGGCGCCCACGGCGCGGTCGTTGCGCTCGACCCCGATACCGGACAGACCGAGATCCTCGACTACGCGATCGTCGATGATTGCGGCACCAGGGTGAACCCGATGCTGGTCAAGGGACAGGTGATCGGCGGTTACGCGCAGGGCATCGGCAATGCGCTCTACGAGGAATCCGGTTACGACGAGAACGGCCAGCCGCTGTCGGTCACGCTTGCCGACTATCATGTCCCGGCCGCCCCGATGGTGCCGGACCCGAAATACGACTACATGGAATCGCCCTCGCCCTACACCACGATGGGCATCAAGGGCGTGGGCGAGTCCGGCGCGATCGGCCCCGTCGGTGCGATCGGCAATGCGGTCAACGACGCGCTCCGGGGTCTGGGGGTGGAGATCAGCGAAACCCCGATCACGCCGCGCCGGCTGTTCGCCGCGCTGGAACGCGCGGGCGTGCGATGAAGCCCGCGCCGTTCGATTTCGCCCGCGCGGCGAGCCTCGATGAGGCGATCGCGCTGCTGGCCGCAGCCCACGGCGAGGCCCGACCGCTGGCCGGCGGTCAGTCGCTCGGGCCGATGCTCAACCTGCGCGCGGCCCGACCCGCGCTCCTGGTCGACATCTCCAGGATCGCCGCACTCCAGGCCGTGGACGAGGACGCAGGCGGGATCACCATCGGCGCGGCGGTGACCCATGCCGCGATCGAGGACGGCGCGGTTGCCGATGTCGCCAACGGGCTGATGCGCCGCACGGCCGCCGGCATCGCCTACCGCGCGGTGCGCAACCGGGGCACGATCGGCGGCAGCCTGGCCCATGCCGACCCGGCCGCGGACTGGCCGCCGGTGATGATCGCCCTGGATGCGACGATCCAGGCGTGCGGACCCGCAGGCAGCCGCCAGATCGCGGCGGAGTCCTTCATCACCGATATCCTGTCGACCGCGCTGGCGCCGGCCGAGATCCTGGAGTCGATCCGGGTGATGCGCCTGTCGCGCGATGCGCGATGGGGGCACTGCAAGATCTGCGTCAAGCCGGGGGATTTCGCCGAATCGCTGGGCGTGGTCGTGCGCGACGCCGCGCGCGGGCTGTGCCGGGCGGTGCTGGCCGGGCCGGATCGCGCGCCGGCGCGGCTGGACACCGTCGCCGGGCTGATCGCCGGCGCGACAGGCTGGTCGGACGGGCTGGCCGGACGGAGCGCCGAGGCCGCGTCCGCGGACATCGCCGCCGCGGCGTTCTGCGATCCCGGGGACCGCTACGCCGCGAACCTGCACCGCACCGCGATCACCCGCGCGGCTCGGGAGGCGCTGTCATGACCGCAACCACCATGACCGTGAACGGAACGCGCGTGTCCGCCGACATCGAGCCGCGCCTGTCGCTCGCCGATTTCATCCGCGAGCATCTCGGGCTGACCGGCACCCACACCGCCTGCGAGCACGGCGTGTGCGGGGCGTGCACGATCATGATCGAGGGCAGGCCGGCGCGATCGTGCATCACCTTGGCCGTGGCCGCCGAGGGTGCGCAGGTGCGCACGATCGAGGGTTGGCAGGACGACGCCGTCATGGCGACGCTGCGCGCGTGCTTCAAGAAGGCGCATGCGGTGCAGTGCGGCTACTGCACGCCGGGCATGCTGGCCACCGCCTACGACATCCTCGTCCGGCTGCCCGATGCCGACCGCGACCGGATCCGGCTCGAGCTCAGCGGCAATCTGTGCCGCTGCACCGGCTATGTCGGCATCGTCGATGCGATCGAGATGGCGTTGAAGGCGGTGCACCGCTGAGGCCCCCGCATCAGGGTTTGGCGGTATCGCGCGCTTCCAGGCGCGCCATGGCGAGGATGCCGACCATGATCACCGCGCCGCCGACCCAGGTCCAGAGATCGGGGAATTCGGCGAACATCACCAGGCCCCGCACCGCCGAGAAGATCATCCGCGAGAACTCGAAGGGCAGCACGACGGTGGCATCGGCCGAAGCATAGGCCCT
>CAYFYS010000002.1:0-17310 GCA_964347365.1 uncultured Rhodospirillaceae bacterium
ACCGTTGCGCCAGTTGACCGGGGTGGCCACGGCGTGGCTGGCGGTGAGCCGGACCGAATCGAGCAGCCGCATGACCTCGTCGAAGTTCCGGCCGGTGCTCATCGGATAGGTCAGCATCGCCTTGATCTTCTTGTCCGGGCCGATCACGAAGACCGAGCGGACGGTGGCGTTGTCGGCTGCGGTCCTGCCTTCGGAGCTTTCCCCCGCGCCTTCGGGCAGCATGTCGTAGAGCTTGGCGACTTCGAGCTGTGGATCGCCCACCAGCGGATAGGTCACCTTGTGGCCCTGGGTCTCCTCGATGTCCTTGAACCACTCCTTGTGGCTACCCACCGGATCGACGCTGAGGCCGAGGATCTTCGTATTGCGCTTCTCGAATTCCGGCGCAAGCCCGGCCATGTAGCCGAGCTCGGTCGTGCACACCGGCGTGAAGTCCTTCGGGTGCGAAAACAGGATGGCCCAGCCATCGCCGATCCATTCGTGGAAGTCGATCGGTCCATCGGTGGTCTCAGCCTTGAAGTTCGGGGCCTCCGAGTTGATTCTGAGGGTCATCGCGCAAGTCCTCCGCTGCGAATGGTCTGATCACGCCTCGCCTGTACGGACCTATATGGGTTGCCGAACCCGATTGTACAGCCGCCCGTTCGGCGTACTGAGCCGGCGGGAATGCCGCGGTGCCGTCCCCGTTCGCGGAAGGTTGGGCTACCACGCGCCCGCGCGCTTGGCTATACCGCTAGCGGACAGGTTCCGAGCCCGTGGCCGAGGATTGGTTCGCGATGAAAAGTCTCGCCGACGCCGGACCGGCCATGCTGGATCCGGCGAAGTTCCGGAACCCCGACAGAACCGCGACCGGTGCCCCGCGCGCCAAGGTCGCGCTCGAGGCGCTGGAGACGCTGTGGTTCAACACCGGCACGATATGCAATTTGACGTGCCGCAACTGCTACATCGAGTCCAGCCCGAAGAACGACCGGCTGGCGTATATCACGCTGCGGGACGTGATCGTCTATCTCGACGAAATCGCGGCGCTCGATCAGCCGGCTGCGACCCGCGAGATCGGGCTGACCGGTGGCGAGCCGTTCATGAACCCCGAGATCGTCCCCATCATCGAGACCTGCCTCGCCCGCGGGTTCCGGGTGCTGGTTCTGACCAACGCGATGCGGCCGATGATGCGGCGCGCCGCCGCGCTGCTCACGTTGAGGGAGCGGTTCGGCCAGCTTCTGACCATCCGTGTGTCGGTCGACCATTACCGTCCGGATCTGCACGAGGCCGAGCGCGGCCCGCGGACATGGCGCCCGACGCTGGACGGCCTGAACTGGCTGATCGAGAACCGGTTCAACGTCCATGTCGCCGGGCGGACCTGCTGGGACGAGGACGAGGCTTCCTTGCGTGCCGGGTTCGGCCGGCTGTTCGCGCGCGAAGGCATCGGCCTGGACGTCACCGACCCGGTCAGGCTGATGCTGCTGCCGGAGATGGACGAGGCCGCCGACGTGCCGGAGATCACCGAGGCGTGCTGGTCGGTGCTGGATGTCGCGCCGGGCGCGATGATGTGCGCGCGCGCGCGTATGGTGGTCAAGCGCAGGGGCGAGGCGCCCAGCGTCGTCGCCTGCACGCTGCTGCCCTACGACCGGCAGTTCGACCTCGGCCGGACGCTTGGCGAGGCTGCGGGTCCGGTGAAGCTGAACCATCCCCATTGTGCGCGGTTCTGCGTCCTGGGCGGCGGGGCCTGCAGCCGCTGAGACGCCGGGGCGATCGCGATTGATCGCGCCGCGCTCCGTGCGGCATGATGATGCCGCGCCGAACCGGGACACCACAGGGGGAACGTCCGCCATGCCGGAAAGCCGGGAGCCGATCCAGGACATCGCCCATCTCGGCCATGTCGAACTGCTGACGCCCAAGCCGCAGGAGAGTCTGTGGTATTTCGCGGACATCCTGGGGATGGAGGCCGTGCACAGCGAAGGCCAGTCGGTCTATCTGCGCGGCTATGGCGATTACGCGGCAACAACGCTCAAGCTGACCGAGGCGGCAAAGCCCGGCGTCGGGCACATCGCCTGGCGGGCCGTCAGCCCGGCGGCGCTGGAGCGCCGGGTTGCGGCGATCGATCGCACCGGTCTCGGCACCGGCTGGTCGAACGGCGATTTCGGCCACGGGGCCGCCTATTGCTTCCACGACCCCGACGGCCATGCGATGGAGATCTATTACGACGAACAGCGCTACGTCGCGCCGGACCGGCTGCGCTCGACGTTGAACAACCTGCCGATGCGCTATCCGCGCCACGGCGTCGGGGTCCGCAGGACCGATCACTTGGCGGTGCTGTGCAGCGATGTCGGCGCCAATCGCCGGTTCGGCGGCGACGTGCTCGGGCTGAAGCTGCGCGAACAGGTGGTCTACGAGAACGGCACCCGCGAGATCGGCTCGTGGATGTCGTCCTCGGCGACCCATCACGAGATCGCCTATATCGTCGACACGACGGGCCGGCACGGCCGGCTGCATCATTTCTCGCTATGGGTCGATGACCGGGCCGATGTCCTGCGCGCGGCCGATCTGTTCATGGAGAACGGCGTGTTCATCGAGGCCGGCCCGTCCAAGCACAACAACTCCCAGGCGTTCTATATCTACAGCTACGAACCCGGCGGCAACCGGGTGGAAGTCTATTCCAGCGGCTTCTTCGTCTTCGCGCCCGATTTCGAGACCGTGGTCTGGGACGAAGAAGCCCGTGGCACCGGCGTCTACTGGGGCGCGTCCCTGCCTGAAAGTTTTCTGAACTACGCAACGCCCGGATCCGATTGACCGGACCGCGGCAGACGATCCGCCGCCCGCCGGCGCGAGACTGGAGGCCGCTATGCCCATTGCCGACGTCGACCGGACACTGCCCAGCAACAAGATGATCTTCGATGTCCGCCGTGACATGGCGCTGTTCCGGCGCTTTCGCCAGGACATGGAAAGCGTCATGGAGGCTTACGGTCTGTCCGCGCCCGAAAGGGATGCGTTCCGGGCGATCGACATTCGCACGCTCGCCCGGCTCGGCGTTCATCCCTATTTCCTGCCCCAGGTCAGCCGGCTCTTTCACGGCGGGGCCTACAACCACAACGACAGCGAGGCCGCCCGGACCTACGCCCGCAACATGGTTCCGGGTGCGGCGGATTGAACGCCGCGCTGCGCGGTCAAGAAAGGCGTCAGCCCCGCTCTTCGCGCAGCAGCCCCAGCCGGTTCATGACCTCGCGATCGGTCGACAGGAAGACCGTCGCGGTCTCGCTCAACGCCGTGTGCGAGGCCCAGCTCCAATGCGGCAGGGTGAAGATGTCGTTGACCGCCCAGCCAAGGGTGACATCGCCGATCGTGCTCTCACCCGCGCCCTCGACCACGAAACAGACCGCATTGCTCGTCGTTCTGTGGCGGCGGGTCGGTCTGCCGCGTTCCAGGCCGAGCAGATAGCAGTCCAGCCGCGATAGCACCGCACCGCCGGTTGCCGGGTTGACATAGCGCATCAGCCGCGAGCCGTCGTCTTCGGCCGGCGCGGCCGCCAGCGCCGCCCGCGCCGCCGCCCAGGGATAGCGGAACAGGGGTGAATGGGCGCCAGCCGTCGTCCCGGCCGGCACCAACCCTGCGGCGGCGAACGCCCGGTCCGTCGGCAGTTCCGGGAAATCCCTGGCCGGGCCGGGCTCGAAGAAGGCCACGTCCATGTCCATGACCAGCGGCACGTCGAGCGAATCCAGCCAGACGACACGGGATTCGCCCCGGTGCTCGTGCTCGTGCCAGGTCCAGGCCGGCGTCAGGATCAGATCGCCGCGCGCCATCTCGCAACGCTTGCCGTCGACGGTGGTCGCCGCACCTTCGCCTTCGATCACGAACCGCAGCGCGTCCATGGAATGCCGATGGGGCCGCGCGTTCTCGCCCGGCATCAGGATCTGCAATCCGGCGTTCAAATTGGTCGTCGCGCGGTAGTCGTCCCGGCGACCGAAGGCCGGGTTGGCGAGCGACAGCACCCGCCGTTCGGCGTTGTCCATGTCGGTTTCCGCCACCGCCCGGTCAAGCAGCGGCCCGATGATGCGCCACGGCCAATGGAACGCCGGTTCGGGTGCGATCGCCGGACCGCCTTCGCCGCCGAACATCTCCCACAGCGCAACGACATGGGCGTCCGCGATCGCGTCGTGGAAATCGTTGGCGCCCGCGCGCACGGTTGGCGCTGTGGACATCGCTCCCTCCCGCAATGTGCCGCCGAAAGCCGGCCCGCAGCCAATCGTGCCCCGAAACCGCGCGTTCGGCAACACAGGCCGCGCCGGCCGTTCGTGTTAGAATGGCTTCAGAGCGCCGTCCGGCCCGCAGTCGATGCCAGAGATCCCGTTCGATGCGCCCCACCGGGCGCGCTATCGCGACGTTGCCAGCCTGATCGGTGCGCACGCCGCAGCGGCGCCCGGCAGGACGTTCCTCCATGCGATCGAGGAGGGGCGCTCGCTCAGCTTCGCGGAAATGCACGGGCTCGCCCGGCGGTTTGCGCGGTACTTCGCCGATCAGGGGATCGGCCGCGGCGACCGGGTGCTGGTGCTGAGCGAGAACACCCTCGATCAGGTCGCGCTCTATTTCGCGACGCTTTCCTACGGCGCGAGCTACTGCACGATCAACGTGGAGGTCAACGCCGCCCATGTCGGGGAGATGATCGCGCGCATCAATCCCCGCCTGGTGGTTTTCGACAAGCCGATCGAGGAGCGGGGTCTGCCGCGCGGCTTCCGGGCGCTGTCGATGACCGCGCTGTTCTCAGCGGTGCGCAACGCGCCCAAGGCGCCTGGGGATGCCGCGCCGGTTGATCCCGAGACCGTTGCGGTGATCAGTTTCACGTCGGGCACCTCGGCCGCGCCCAAGGGCGTGGTCCACGAGTTCGGCAACTATTTCTGGATCGCCGGGCAGACGATCGACATGTGGAAGCTGAGCGCCGCGGACCGGGTGCTCGAATACCGCTCGTTCAGCTGGGCGTCCTCGCACATGCTGACGCTGATGCCCTGCCTGGTCGTCGGCGCGACGGTTCTGTTCGCCCGACGTTTCTCCAGGTCCGGTTTCTTCACCTGGCTCGACGCCCACCGGCCCAGCGTGGTGATCGGCGTGCCGGCGGTGGTGAACATGCTGCTGGACCGCGACGGCCCCCCGCCCGGGGCGGGGTTCGCCGGCGTGCGGTTCATGAGCTGCTCCACGGCGCCGCTGCTGGTCGAACAGCACCGCCGGTTCGAGGAGCTTCACGGCATCGAGCTCGTCCAGCTTTACGGCATGAGCGAGGGCGGCGTGGTTGCGGGCAACCATGTCGGTGCCCGGCGGATCGGCAGCGTCGGCCCGCCCGGACTTTACCAGAACCTCGCCGTGGTCGGGGCCGACGGCGCCGGTCTGCCCGCCGGTGCGGTCGGCGAGATCGAGATCGGCGGCGCGCAGAACGGCCTGGGCTACCTGCATCCCGGCGGCCGGCTGGAACGCATACGCGGCCGTCGGCTGAAGACCGGCGACCTCGGCTATCTCGACGAGGACGGCTACCTGCACATCACCGGGCGGGCGAAGGACGTGATCATCCGCGGCGGCGTCAACATCGCGCCTCTGGAGATCGACAACGCGCTGGCCGCGCACCCCGACATCCTCGAGGCCGCAAGTATCGGCGCGGCCGATCCGGTTTATGGCGAGGCGGTGGTAAGCTTCGTTGCGCCCCGGCCCGGCGCCGCCCTTGGGGAGGATGCGGTGCATGCGCATTGCGCGGCCGTATTGCCGGACTTCAAGCGTCCGCGCGACATCGTGATCCGCGCCGACATCCCCAGGAACGCGCGCGGCAAGATCGACCGCGAAGCGCTGCGCCGCGATTGGGAACGCCGCACCCGGCGGTGAGACCCGGCCCGGCGGCGGGCGCGTTGCCGCACGACACGCCGGCCGGTGCGCGCTAGTGTTGGCCCATGGCGACAACCCGGCGTTACGGCCCGGAGCCGCGCGGCCCCGGGCGCATCCTGAACGGCATCGCCTGGGCGGTCGCGGCGATGGTTCTGTTCACGCTGACGCCGGTTCTGGTGCGCCGGCTCGCCACCGACATGACGCCCGTCGAGATCATCTTCCACCGCTCGGTGATCGGCGCCGCCGCGCTCGGACTCTATTTCCTGTGGCACGATGTCGGGGCCCTGCGGACCGGGGTGCTGAAGCTCCACTTCGCCCGGGCGACGGCCAATTTCATCGCCATGGCCATGTGGTTCCAGGCGATCCTGGCGATGCCGCTGGCCGAAGCGACGGCGCTGCACTTCACCCTGCCGCTGTTCACGGTGATCCTGGCCGCCATTTTCCTGTCCGAAGGCGTCGGCTGGCGCCGCTGGAGCGCAACCGGGATCGGTTTCCTGGGCGTTCTGATCGTCCTGCGCCCGGGCATCGCCGCCATCGAACTGCCGGCCTTCCTCGTTCTGGGCTCGGCGGTCTTCTACGCCGGCGCGGTCATTTTCATCAAGATTCTCACCAGGACCGACTCGGCCCTTGCCATCGGCTTTTATTCGAACCTGCTGATGGCCGTGGTCGGTGCCGTTCCGACGCTCATCCTCTGGCAGGGGCCGACATGGCAGGACATCCCGCTGCTGTTCGCGATGGCGGCGATCGGCACGGCCGCGCCTTACTGCCTGACCCGGTCGCTGCACGTCCTGGAGGCAAGCCTCGTCGCCCCGATGGACTTCCTGCGCCTGCCGTTCACTGCGCTTGCGGCATGGCTGATCTTCGCCGAGGTGCCCGACAGGTGGACCTGGATCGGCGCTGCGGTGATCTTCGGCGCAACGAGCTATATCGCTCGGCGCGAGGCGGTGCTGGACCGGCGGCGCGTCGCGACGGGGCGGCGGTAGTGGCCCAGGCCGCCGGCCGGCCCAACGACGCGCTCGGCGCGGCCGCCTGGATGGGCGGGACGATCGCGGCCTTCCTCGCCCAGATGATCGCCGTGCGCGCGCTCGCAGACGATCTCGGCGTCTTCGAGATCCTGTTCATCCGCAACATCATCTCGCTGCTCATCCTGACGCCGACCGCGCTGGCGCGCGGCCCGTCGGTCCTGGTCACGCGCCGCCTTGGCACGCACGTCCTGCGCAATGCGGCCAACTTCGTCGGCCAGGCGTCGTGGATCTACGCCATCACCCTGCTGCCGCTGGCGGTGGTCACCGCCCTGGAGTTCACCACGCCGATCTGGGTCGCGGTGCTGGCGGCGGTCTTCCTGGGCGAGGCGCTGACCCGCAACCGGCTGGTCGCGGTCGGGCTCGGCTTCCTCGGCGTCATGGTGATCCTGCGGCCCGGCCTGGAGGCGGTGGATCCGGCGGCCCTGGTGATCATCGGAGCGGCGGTCTTCTTCGCCGCCTCGAACGTGATCGTCAAGGCGCTCACCCGCACCGAGGGTACGTTCACCATCGTCCTGTACATGCAGATCGTCCAGCTGCCGCTGTCCGGCACCGCGGCCATGTTCGACTGGACACCGCCGGTCTGGGAGCATGCGCCGTGGCTGGCGGTGATCGGCGTTGCGGGCGTGCTCGCCCATTATACGATGACCCGCGCGCTGGCGCTGGCCGATGCGACCGTCGTCGGGCCGATCGACTTCCTGCGCCTGCCGATCACCGCCGCCGTGGCCTGGCTGCTCTACGAGGAAGGGCCGAGCCCGTTTGTGCTGATCGGCGCGCTGCTGATCTTTTCCGGCAACTTCCACAGCGTCTGGCACGAGCATCGCGCGGGACGCCGACATGTGGCGTCACGCACATGAAGACCATTGATTGCGATGCTCGGATTAACGGCGTGCAGCAATGGAGAAGCCATGAGATCTGCAAGCACGCCAATCGATACCTACTTCGCGGCGCACGCTTTCTCGTTTGCAGATAGATATTTGGTGAGGAACTCATCTATGTGTTCGGACACAACCCCTAGAACGTATTGGCCGATGGCACCATGGGTCCCTGTCAAGCCCACGTTCCAAACTGTCACCACACCAGAATATCCATACCCGGTATCATCCAGAAACCTATCAAGTTGTGTTTGGACGTTAAAACTATTGCCAACAAGGTTCACGTTGACGTAGAGATACTGTGATCCAAGAATTTCCGTCTCGAACAGACGAGCAGCGCGAAGGCGAGATTCAACCGCATTCACGACGGCTTCTTTGGTCAATCCGATCTTTTTGGCCTCTTCCTTCCCCAAGTTTTCAACGCCCAGACCTACTGGGGTACATCGGGCGAAGAGTTTGCGTTTCTCTGAATCTAAATCTAAAATGCCAATGACGTCACTGGCCTTCGCTTTACGCGTCCCAAATTCGGAGGCAGAGGTCGTAAGGGCTGCCGCAAAACCCGCAAATATGAACGCAACTAACTTAACCCGAACATGAGCTTGTTTCATATCCCAGCGCCTCTTTTCCGGCGGGAGCTAAGTGCACTCCTTCCCTTACAATTCCTTTATCTTATTATCAGCCTTGACACGAAGCAATGGCTCCCGTCGATCCGACGGTTGAGAAGGAAGTAAATCCTAACGCCTTACGCCAATCCTAGCACGATCGCGAGTTACAACATAGCGTAATTCCGTAATTTTTCTTGATCACTGTCCTGGTCCGGGACATGGGAGCGACGGGGTGTCATCGGCCAAAGGCTTGGTATGATCGGAAGGTATCGAACGCCCCGGTCCTGCGCCCAAGACCCTTCGCTCCGCTCAGGGTAACGAAGACCGGCCCCGCAACCGCCTTGCCATTCCGAGCGAAGCGCAGAATCTCGACATCGCCCCACCGCCCGCCCGTCGTTCGATCCGGCCCGATGCCAACGGTCCGGGACGTCGCGTCCCGGATAACCGGAATCTCTGGCCGCGGGTGTGGCGGAGGTGATGAATCCGGCAGAGAGTCCGAGGAGCCGTCCTTGCGCATCGGCGCGCACAGCCCGCGTGCAGCCGCAGCGTCTTGCGTGCTAGAGTGCGCGAGACCCCGAGATCGGAGGCGGAAATGAACGCGAGCGTCGTCAAACCCCTCACCGGCCCGTCGGTGCGCGACCGGGTGGGCGAGGCCGAATGGAGCACCCGCCAGGATCTCGCCGCGGCCTATCGGCTGACCGACATGTATGGCTGGGCGACGACCCTGATCTACAACCATATCTCGGCCCGGGTGCCCGCGCCGGACGGTGCGGAGCATGTGCTGCTCAACCCGTTCGGCCTGCGCTATGACGAGGTGAGCGCCTCGAACCTGGTCAAGATCGATCTGGAAGGCAACATCCTCGACGACAGCCCCTATGAGATCAACGAGGCCGGCTACGTCATCCACAGCGCGATCCATGCCGCGCGTCCGGATGTGACGTGCATCATCCACACCCATACCGAGGCCGGCGTGGCGATCTCCTGTCTTGAAGAAGGGCTGATGTTCGTCAACCAGGACGCGCTGATGTTCTACGGCAATGTCGGCTACCACGAGTTCGAGGGCATCGCCTGCAACATCGACGAGCGCAGGCGCCTGGTGGCCAATCTCGGCAACAACTTCGTACTGGTCCTGCGCAATCACGGGCTGCTGACGGTCGGGCGCTCCATCGGCGAGGCGTTTACGCTGATGTTCTTCCTGGAAAAGGCGTGCCGGGCGCAGCTCAAGCTGATGGCCGCCGGCGGCCGCATTCGCCCGCTCACCGAGGCGGTGTGCCGCTACACCGCCGGCCAATTCAACCTTGCCGTCACGCGCGCCGGCGACCGCGAGTGGCCGGCACTGGTCCGCCAGCTCGACGCCGTCGATACGTCCTACCGCGACTGAGCCCGCCCCATGGTACAGGTCAGCGAGATCGCGCCCGACGTCTTCCGGCTCAGCGCCTACAACGCGGCCGCCGATTTCCAGTTCAACAGTTTTCTGGTGCGCGACGAGGAGCCGCTGCTCTATCACACCAATCTGCGCGGCTTCTTCGCGGAGATCCGCGAGGCGGTCTCCGCCGTGCTCGACCCGGCGTCGATCCGCTGGATCGGCTTCAGCCACTTCGAATCCGACGAATGCGGCTCGCTCAACGACTGGTTGCGGCTCGCGCCCGGCGCCGCGCCGGTGTGCAGCTTCGTCGGTGCGCGCACCAGCGTCGGCGATTTCGCCGTCCGGGCGCCGCGCGTCCTCGACGACGGCGAGCGGCTGGAGACCGGGCGCTACCGTTTCCGGGTGATCGAGACCAAGCATGTCCCGCACGGCTGGGATGCGAGTCTGCTGTTCGAGGAGACCGGCAGGACGTTGTTCTGCTCGGACCTGTTCGGCCACAACGGCGATGTCGAGCCGCTCTGCGAAGGCGACATAATCGGCCGCACCGCGGAATACAGCGGCCGGCAGGCCCACGGCCCGATGTCCCATTCGGTCCCCTACACCGGCCGGACCCGGCCGATCCTGAACGGTCTGGCCGACCTCGACCCGGCGACGCTGGCCTGCATGCACGGCTCCAGCTATGGCGGGCCGGCCGCGGAAGCCCTGCGCGCGCTGGGCGATGTTATCGAACGCAATTCCGAAGGGGTTTGAGCCCATGGCCACCAGGGAAAAGATTCGCAGGACCGACGAGGAGTGGCAGGCGCGGCTGACGCCCGAGCAATACGCGGTCACCCGCCGGCACGCCACCGAACGGCCGTTCAGCGGCGTATACGACAAGTGCAAGGAGCCCGGTACCTACAAATGCATCTGCTGCGGCGAGCCGCTGTTCGAATCCGGGGCGAAGTTCGATTCGGGCACCGGCTGGCCGAGCTTCTACCGGCCGATTGACAAGGCGGCGGTGGGTACCACCGTGGACCGCAGCCTTTTCATGACCCGCACCGAGGTCCATTGCGCGCGTTGCGACGCCCATCTGGGCCATGTCTTCCCCGACGGCCCGATGCCGACCGGTCGGCGCTACTGCATCAACTCGGTCGCGCTCGACCTGGAGCCCGGGAAGGACGGTTGACCGCGCCCGTCCTCAGGGACGGTAGTTGCGCGCCAAGCCCTGCCAGCAGTCCGCGTAGTCGCGCTGGCGCGCTTCGGTCTCCAGCGCAAACGCGCTCGGCCGGCAGACATAGCGGGTCTCGAACATGAAGGCCAAGGTGTCGGCAAGGTAAACCGGTGCCAGATCGGCGGCCATCGCCCTGGCGCAGGATTCCGCATCCGGCCCGTGCGGGGTCAGCGCGTTGTGAAGGCTCGCCCCGCCCGGCACGAAGCCTTCGGCCTTGGCATCGTAACGGCCCGACACGAGGCCCATGAACTCGCTCATCACGTTGCGGTGGAACCAGGGCGGGCGGAAGGTGTCCTCGGCCACCGTCCAGCGCGGCGGGAAGATCACGAAATCCACGTTCGCGGTCCCGGCGGTGTCCGAGGGCGCAGTGAGCACGGTGTAGATCGACGGATCCGGGTGGTCGAAACTGATCGAGCCGATGACGTTGAACCGCGCGAGGTCGTATTTGCAGGGCGCGAGGTTGCCGTGCCACGCCACGACGTCGGTCGGCGCGTGGCCGATCGGGGCCGTCCACAAATTACCCTGGTATTTGGTGGTCAGCGCAAAGTCGCCCTCGCGGTCCTCGAAGCGGGCCTCCGGCACCTCGAAATCCCGCGGGTTGGCCAGCCCGTTGGCGCCGATCGGGCCGCGTTCGGGCAGTCGCAGGGCCTGGCCGTAGTTCTCGCACACATAGCCGCGCGCGGTGCCGTCGGGCAGGGTGATGCGCAGCCGGATGCCGCGGGGGACGACCACGATCTCGCCGGGCGCGGCGATCATCGCGCCGAGCTCGGTGAGGACGCCGAGCCGGCCCTTCTCGGGAAGGATCAGCATCTCGCCGTCGGCATTGGCGAAGAACCGGTCCCGCATCGAGACGTTGGCGCGGTAGATGTGGGCGGCCATTCCGGCCTGCATGGCGACATCGCCGGAAGCGGCCATGGTGACCAGCCCGTCGACGAAATCGGTTTCCCCGACCGGCATCGCCAGCGGGTCCCAGCGCAACGGCTCGGGCGGGCAATCCGTTTCGGTGATCGGCGCGGTGCGCAGCAATCCGTTGTCGGTGCGCAGATACCGGCCCTGTATGACCGAGGGGCGGATGCGGTAGACCCAGCTCCGCAGGTTGTCCGCGCGCGGGGCGGTGAAGGCGGTGCCGCTCAACTGCTCCGCATAGAGCCCGAAGGCGACCTTCTGCGGCGAATTACGGCCGCGCGGAAGCGCTCCGGGCACCGCCTCGGTCGCGAACGCGTTACCGAACCCGGTCATGTAGCGAAGCTTGGCCGCAGCCAGCGTGTCCATATCCCGCCTCCCGATCGGATCGGACCGTGCGCGCCCGATTATGCGGCCGGCGTGCCGGAGATCACAAGCCGATCGGGCCGCTGGGGCGTTCGGGCAAGCGCGCCGGTTCAGGCCCCGGTGAGATGCGGGAACAGCTTCAGCGCGTTGCCGCGCTCGATCCCGGCGAGATCGGCGGCGGGCAGGTCGAGATCGATGAGCCCCTTGACGGTCGCGGTCATGGTGGACTCCGGTGCGAAAGGGTAGTCGGTGCCGAACAGGACGTGTCCGGCGCCGGCGAGCTCCAGCAGGCTGACGAAGCTGAACCGGTTGGCCGACAGCGCGGTGTCGAAATAAAGGCGGGCGAGGGTGGGGATCACGCCCTCGGGCACTTTGTCCTTGAACTCCGGCCGGGCGGCGAGCCGGGCGACGCGCTCGGCCAGAAACGGGATCGCCCCGCCGGCGTGGGAGAAAATGAACCGGATGTTCGGGCAGCGCGCGAACGTACCGCCATAGAGCAGGCTTACGATCGCCCGCGTGGTGTCGAACGGGTATTCGAGCGTTGCCGCCGGAATCTCCGGCAGGCATTGGCTGCACGGCGCGTGCGTCGGATGGAAATAGACGACGGCGCCCCGTCGGTTGAGCGCATCGAACACCGGCGCGAAGGCGGGATCGCCGGGATATCGGTCGCCGTAACACGTCAGCAGGCCGACGCCGTCGGCTTCCAACGTGTCCAGCGCATGGTCGATCTCGGCCAGGCTCGCCGCGACATCGGGCAGCGGCAGGCCGGCGAAGACGCCGAACCGGCCGGGATGGCGCTTGCGGACATCGATGGCATACGCGTTGGAACGCCGACACAGCGCGATCGTCTCCTCGGTGTCGCCGAACCAGAACCCGGGCGCCGAAATCGATGTGATCGCGGTCGCAATGCCGTTGCGGTCCATCGCTTCGATCGACATTTCGGGCGTCCATTCGGGCGTCCTTCCCGACAGGATCAGCGGCCCGATCCGTTCCTCGCCGACGATCTCCACATAGTCGGGCGGCAGGATGTGGTGGTGGACGTCGATCCGGTGGGGCTGCATCGGCGATTCCCTTCCTGCGCAGGCGTTCAGCCCGGCCCCTGCGCTTTGGCCTCGATGCGGGCGTTATAGGTCGTGCTGGCGATGATGATCAGCGCGCCAAGGATGGTCCAGACATCGGGGATCTCGCCGAAAATCAGAAGGCCCAGGACAGCGGCGTAGACCAGGCGGGTGTATTCCATCGGCCCGATCACGCTCGCCTCGCCGATGGCGAAGCCGCGCACGAAGGCGATCATACCGAGCGTCGTCAGCAGCCCGATTCCTGCGGCCATCACCCATTCCAGCCCCACCGGTGTGCGCCAGACCACGATCGCCGGGACGGCGAAGATCAGCACGCCGCCGATGTGGTAGTAGAACAGGATGCGGATCGCCGGCTCGGTGCGGGACAGCATCCTTATCATCACGTTGGCGACCGCAAAGGACATCGCCGCACCGATCGCGATCAGGGCGATCGGATCGATCCCGTCCGCCCCCGGGCGCAGCATCACGATCACGCCTACCAGACCGAAGCCGGTTGCCCACCAGCGCTGGCGGGTTACCATCTCGCGCAGCAGGACGATCGCAACCACGGTGGTGAACAGGATCCGCGAAAAGGACACGGCGGTCGCGCTCGCCAGGGGCAGGTTGATCACCGCAATCAGGGTGCCGATCTGGGCGAGCGAGGCGATGACCAGCCGCGTTGCGTGCATGCCGAGCCGCCGGGTCCGGAGTTCGGCAAGGCCGGCGCGCCAGAACAGCGGCGCGAGCACGGCCATGCCTGTGACGTAGCGGAACAGCGCAAGCTCCAGGGCATCGATCTTCCGGCCCAGCGTCTTGATCAGCACGTCGTTGAGGGCGAAGGCGACACTGCCCGACGTGATCCAGATGATCCCGCGCAGGTTCGGCGACAACGAACGCCAGGGTGCGCGCAGCTTCCCCAGGCGGCGGCTCAGTCGCTCGATGACGCCACCACCGCATCGACGGGCCGGTGCCTGCTCATGCGATCCCTTCCGGACCGTCTCGTCGTTCGGGACCCTGCCGAGGGGCTCCGACGGTCCTTGTGGTTTCGGCTGCACGAATCCCGTGCGCGCCCAGTTGTACGCAACACTTATAGTCCGGCGCGGCGCGGCCCGCATCTGGCTGCGCGCGGCACCACGCCGCTGGGCCGGTTGTGGAGGCTGCCCGGCGCAGCCCCTATGCTGGCGTCCATCGGATCTGTACCCAGGCACCGAGGAGCCGCCGATGTCCCGCTACATGCCCGTCAGCCCGGAGTCGATGACCCACGCGCAGAAAGCGGTCCATGATGCCATCGCAGGCGGCCCGCGCGGCGATGTTCGCGGGCCGTTCCCGGTGTTGCTGCACAGCCCGCAGATCGCCGATCACGTCCAGAAGCTCGGCGCCTATATCCGCTTCGAATCCGGGCTGCCCGACCGGCTGCGCGAGCTCGCGATCCTGGTGACTGCGCGGTTCTGGCGGGCCGAGTTCGAATGGTTCGCCCACCACGGGCTGGCCCGCCAGGCGGGGATTTCGGGCGCGGCGATCGAGGCGATCCGCACCGGCGGCCGACCGCGTTTCGAGGATCCGGCGGAGGCGGCGGTCTATGCCTTCTGCACCGCGCTGCACGAAGACCATCGGGTCGCAGACGACGTTTACGCTCGGGTCCAGGACCTGCTGGGCCAGGAGGCGTTGACCGATCTGGTGGCAATGTCCGGCTACTACACGATGCTGGCGATGACGCTGAACGTCTATCAGGTGCCGCTGCCGGACGGCTCCCGGGCATTCGACGACTGAAAGCCCCGCCGCCTTCCGGCGGGGCGGCGCAGGACGAAGCGTTTGCGCACCGCTTGCGCAACCTGCAAGACTGGATCGGCAGCGGGGAGGCCAGGGCGATGGAGATGAAGGACCGGGTGGCGCTGATAACCGGGGGATCGTCCGGGATCGGCGCAGCCGCGGCGCGCCTTCTGGCCGCGCGCGGCTGCAACATCGCCCTGACGTGGCGCATCAACGCCGAGGGCGCGGCGGAGGTTGTTGCGGCCTGCCAGGCGGCCGGCGTTGCGGCGTTCGCCGTGCAGGGCGACGTCGCGCGCGATGAGGATTGCCGCCAAGCGGTCCGGGCCGTCCATGACCGCTGGGGTCGTCTGGATGCCCTGGTCAACAGCGCCGGCACGACCCGGTTCGTCGATGCCTTCGATCTGGAGGCGCTGACGGCAGACGATTTCATGGACGCCTATGCCGTCAACGTCCTGGGGGTATTCCAGATGTGTCGGGCGGCGGCGCCGGCAATGCGGGCCGGCGGTGCCGGCGCAATCGTCAACGTATCAAGCTACGCAACCGCCAACGGGACCGGCAGTTCGATCGCCTACACCGCATCCAAAGGTGCGCTGAATACGCTCACCCTGTCGCTCGCCCGGGTGTTGGCGCCCGAGATCCGGGTGAACTGTGTCGCGCCGACGCTGACCGATACGCGCTGGAACCGGGCCGGTCTCGGCGATGAGCGTTACGAGGAGATCCTCGGCCGGTTCGAGACCGAAGCCCCGCTCCAGGCCAAGCTCGTCGCCGATCACGTCGCCGATGCCATAGACTGGCTGATTGCCGGGGCGGACCGGATGACGGGCGAGATCCTGCGAATCAGCGCCGGCACGCATCTGGGATAGCGGTGCCCGGCGCGCGCCGCGCCACCGGAAAGTCCGATCACCCGAAATCGACGCCTCTTTGGACCGCCGGGCGGGCGGCGATGCCGTCATACCAGCGGGCGATGTTCGCCAGCCCTTCGACCAGCTGCGGGGCGACCGTCTGGCAGCGGTACATGTGCCCGAAGAATGCGAAGTCGGCTATCGTCAGGTCCTGGCCGGCGCAATAGGGCCGCTTTGCCATGGCGCCGTCCCACACTTCCAGATGGCGGCGATAGCGCTGTTCGAACATTTCCAGAGTCGGTCCGTGCGGTTCCTTCATCCGGCCGATCATGAAGATCGTCTGCAGGCCGAGCCCCAAATCGGTGGCGATGTTCATGTAGTGTTCGTCGAAGTGGAGCCGGTCCTCGGGCGTCCTGGGCAGAAACTTGTCGGTTTTCCGGGCGAGATAGGACAGGATCGCCGGCGATTGCGCCATCGTAACCTCGGCACCCTCCGGGCCGTTGCGATCGACGATCACCGGGGTCAGCCCCTGAGGGTTGAGGGCCAGGAACGCCGGTTCGTAGTTCGCGCCCTCGCCCAGATCGACGGGATGGAGCCGGTAGGCGAGGCCGCATTCCTCGAGCATGATCCGCACGCGGATACCGTTGGAAGTCCCGGCGGCATGAAGTTCGATCATCGCTGCATCCTTTTCATCGCCGTCTCTCTGCCTCCTCTGTCATCTCGTTGATGTTTTGACTGAATTTCAGCATTAGCGCGTCGGCTCGCTCGAACAGCCGCTGAGCCTCCTCCCCCCTTCGCGGTGCGCCTTCTCGACGATCTGGGCCGCCTGCTCCCGGTCCCGATCCGTCAGGGGATAGCGGTCAAGTAACCCGCGGGCGACCGAGTATAACATGTCCGACACGCCGGCGTGGTGCTCGACGCCGACGATCAGCCGCGCGATCGCTCTGGCGTCATTGAGCAGGGGCAGCACCTGCGGAAAGGTCCCGCCGAGGGCCTCGATCACGCCTGTTAGAGTGTCCGTGTCCTCCGATACTTTATCGGCGAGCCGGACGATCTTGCCCATCTCCGCCGCTCGGCAGAGCGGATCATCGCACTCTGCGGCGGCCGGGCCGACCAGACAGATGGCTACAGCGGCGGCGAGTAGGGCGGTCCTGAGAGCGATCACCCGTCTATCCCTCCAGCGGATTCGGGGCCGGGCGAGATCGCGCCCAGTCAAAACAGTATCTCATCACCGAACGGGGCAGGATCGGCCGATGATGCCGCTCGTTTCGTTCTTTCGTCGTGGGGACAGCCGTCGGTACTATCTGCGCCCGGCGAGCGGGCGGCAAGATCGACCCGCGAGGCCGGAGGTGGACGACAAGGAGGGCGGCCGATGACGCTGACGCGCTCCCCCTGCACCAATTCGGTGTGGTCGCAAAAGGGCCGGCTGGCGCTGGCAGAAAA
>CAYFYS010000003.1:0-16848 GCA_964347365.1 uncultured Rhodospirillaceae bacterium
GAGACCCTGGTCGATGCGGTGGCGCGCGCCGTCGGGCGCGCGCCGCACGAGGTGCGCATGGACAACATGGTGCCGGCATCTGCGATGCCGTTCACCAACATCGCCCGCAAGACCTTCGATTCCGGCGACTATCCGCGGGCCGTCGCCAGGGTCGCGGAGATGATCGACGTCCCGGCGGTGCGCGCGCGCCAGCGCGCAGGCGAGCCCGACGGACGGCTGATCGGCCTCGGCTTCGGCAGCTATACCGAGCAGACCGCGCACGGCACCTCGGTGTTCGCAAGCTGGGGCGTGCAGGTGGTGCCGGGTTTCGAGCAGGCCGGCGCGAAGCTGACCCCCGATGGCGGGCTGGAGATCAAGGTCGGCGTCCAGTCGCACGGCCAGGGGATGGAGACCACCCTTGCCCAGATCGCCTGCGAGGTGCTCGGCATCGATCCTGCCGAGGTCTCGGTCACCCACGGCGATACCGGACTTACCCCCTACTCGACGGGCACCTACGCCTCGCGCTCGATCGTCATGGCCGGCGGTGCGGTTGCGCGCGCGTGCCGGATCCTGGCCGAGCGGATGGCGGTCATCGGTGCGCATCTGATGCAGTGCGCGCGCGCCGACGTCCGGGTGGCGGACGGCGTCGTGTCGGGGCCGGCCGGTGAGGTGCCGTTCTCCGAGATCGGCCGGGTCTGGTATCTGAACCCTGAAGAGCTTCCCGGCAATGTCGACATGGGCGGGGTCGAGGCGGTGACCGGATACCGGCCTGAACCCGACCACGGGACGTTCTCCTATTCGACCCATGCAGCGGTGGTCGCGCTCGACCCCGAGACCGGCGCGGTCGAGGTGCTCGACTACGCCGTGGTGGAGGATTGCGGCACGATGGTCAACCCGATGGTGGTCAGCGGGCAGTGCTATGGCGGTGCCGCGCAGGGTATCGGCACCGCTCTGTTCGAAGAATCGCCGTTCGATGCGGCGGGCCAGCCGATGGCCTCGACCTTTGCCGACTACCACCTGCCCGGCGCCTGCGAGGTGCCGGCGATCCGTGTGGAGCACATGATCACCCCCTCGCCGCACACGGAGTTCGGCCTGAAGGGCGTGGGCGAGGGCGGCACGATCCCGACGCCGGCGGTGATCGGCAATGCGGTCAACGATGCGCTGCGCGGGCTCGGCGCGGAAATCGATCAGACGCCGATAACGCCGCGTCGCGTCCTGGCGGCGATCGCGGCGGCGCGGGGGGAGGCGGCATGAAGCCGGCACGGTTCGAGTACGCGCGGGCGGGCGACGTGGCCGAGGCGGTGCGCCTGCTGGGCGCCACGGGGGGGTTCAACAAGCCGCTCGGCGGCGGGATGTCGCTCGGCCCGATGATGAACCTGCGGCTCGCCCAGCCCGATCTGGTGGTCGAGATCCGCGGGATCGCCGCGCTCGAACACGTTGCCGATCGGGGCGCGGCACTTGCGATCGGCGCCGGGACGACGCACGCGATGATCGAGGACGGCCGTATCCCCGATGTCACCAACGGCATGATGAGCTTCGTCGCCGGCCAGATCGCCTACCGTGCGGTGCGCAACCGGGGCACGATCGGCGGCAGCATCGCCCACGCCGATCCGGCCGCCGACTGGCCGACGGCGTTGCTGTGCCTGGGCGCCGATGTGGAAATCGCCGGGCCGGGCGGCACCAGGACGGCAGCGCTGGACGCATTCCAGACCGGTCCCTTCACCGTTGCCTTGGAGCCCGAGGAGATCCTCACCGCCCTGGTCGTGCCCAAGCTCTCCGCTCAGGTGCGATGGGGCTACTACAAGATCTGCCGCAAGCCTGGCGAGTTCGCCGATTCGATAGGGGCGGTGGTCTTCGACCCGGCGCGCGACCATTGCCGGGTCGTGCTCGGCGCGACCGACGGCGCGCCGCTCCAGGTCCCCGAACTGGCCGAACGGATCGCGCGATCGGGCGGCGGTGCGGTTGCGATCGACGACGCCAAGGCGGCGCTCGCCGGCCAGGGCGCCGTCTTCGACGATTACGGCACCCAGATCCACGCCGTCGCGCTCAGCCGGGCGATAAAGGGAGCGTTCGCGTCATGAGCGAGGTCAGGCTGACCATCAACGGAAGCGGCGTCACCGCCAGCGTCGAGCCGCGCACCAGCTTGGCGGACTTCGTACGCGAGAGCCAGCGGCTCACCGGCACCCATCTGGGCTGCGAGCACGGGGTGTGCGGGGCGTGCACGGTCCTGATCGACGGCCAGCCGATGCGCTCGTGCATCACCTTCGCGGTAAGCTGCGAGGGGGCCGAGGTGACCACCATCGAGGGTTTCGATGACGACCCCGTGATGGAGGATCTGCGTCAGGCCTTCACCGCCCATCACGGCCTGCAATGCGGCTATTGCACGCCCGGCATGCTGGTGACCGCGCGCGATATCGTCACCCGGCTGCCGGACGCCGACGAGAAGCGGGTCCGGCTGGAGCTGTCGGGCAATCTGTGCCGCTGCACCGGCTATGTCGGGATCGTCCGCGCCATCCTCGCGGTCCTGGACAAGCGCGCCGGGGGCTGAGCCCGGCGCACCGTCGGGCCCCCCCTCGCTCAGCCCGGCCCGGCGATCGCCCAGCCCCGTTCCTCGTGGCCGGGCACATAGGCGACATTGGTCTGGTCCGGGTTGCGGTTGACCAGCGGACGGCCGTAGAGCGGATGGGTCATCGCGCGGATCTCGTGCTCGAGGGTGAACAGCACCGCGCCGGTCGTCTCATCGACGATGTCCCTGAACCGGTACTGGTGCTGGTTGTCTTCCTTGCTGACCAGCCCGCGCTCGCCGAGCCGGCGGTAAGGACCGGAAAAATCCGCGACATAAACCTGGATATGGTGGCCGTCATAGGGCGCGGCCGGCGCATCGGTCTCGCGGAACTCCAGCGTCTGGCCGCCGCCGACGCCGATTCGCGCGGTCGGGGCGTCGTCGTCGACCACCGTCGCCGGCGCACTGAAGACCGTGCCGTAGAACCGCGCGATGCCCGCGGCCGTCCCGCGCGGCACGTCGAGGCGGACATAGGGCATGCCAAGCGCGGTGCGGCCGAACCGGCCATCGGGGGCGTGTACCCGGAAGCGGTTGCCCCACGGACAGGTCGCATCGACATGGTCGTTGGCCGGGGTGAAGCCGAACGCCGTCCGGGCCAGCGACGCGCGGACATCGGCCAGCCGCGCGCACAGCCCGCCCAGGTCGGGGCTGACCAGCCCGACCGTGCCGCGCAGCCGCTGCGCCGCGCCCGTCGGCAGATGGAACTGGCTGCGTCCGACATTGATCCACATGTTGGTCACGCCGGTCACCAGATAGGGATCGCGCGTCAGCCCGAGCCCGGTGACGTAGAACAGCGTCGCCAACCGCTGGTCGGGCACGCAGACGTTGACATGCTCCAGCGCGACGATGTTGCCGACATCTTCCGCGGTCCGATCGAATGTGCCTGCCACGATCCTCCCTCCGGCCGCCGATGGTCGCATCCCCGGAAGCCTAGCAGCGCCCGGCCGCCGGCGCCATCGGTTTGGACCGGACCTCAGGGGTCCCGCGCCGCGCCGAGCGCCTCGATAACCGCATCGACCGCCGGCCTGTCGCGCCGGTCGTGGGTGGAGAACCGGTGGCGGACGATGCCCATGGCGTCGAGCACGACGATCATCGGTCTGGCGAACCCGTACCACGGGCTGGTCTTGGGCAGGCGCGAATCGATCAGATCGAAGGCCGCGATGATCTGCGAGCCCTCGTCCGAAAGCAGGGTGAAGGCGATCTGCTCACGCCGCGCGAACTGGGCCAGGGTGGCCACCGGATCGTAGGTGACGCTCGCCAGGCCGTAGCCGAGTCGCGCAAGCCTGTCGCGTTGCCGGTTCCAGGCGACCGCCTGGGACTTGCAGTGGATTCACCAGTCGAAAGAGCGGGAGAACATCACAATCAGCCCGCGCGTACCGCGCAGCGAGGAAAAATCCCGCCGCGCGCCGGTCTGGTCCCTGGCTGTGAGGATCGCCGCGGCCGCCATGCCGGTCCGCGGTCCCTGGCGGAGCTGATCGACGGCCTCCGCCGCCCGGGGGGGCACGCCGGCGGGGCCGCCCGTCATCACGGCCGCCAGCCCCAGCGCCCCCGCCACCGCGCACAGCAGCCGCGCCCGATTTGACCCCATCGCTCCCTCCGCGTAGGACATGCCGCAGCAACGCTTGGAGAATGCAACAACGGTTGCGCCTTCACAATTAAATGATCGTGAAGGCGCCGGCGAGAACCACCCCGGCCGAGGGCGATGACGGACGGCCACGACATCCTTGCGAGGCTCCAGCAAATGCTCGCGGCGACGGGGCTGTTCGTGCGCGGCGGGTTCCACCCCCGGCCGGAGGATCGGGTGCCCGACCTGGCCTGCGCAACGCCGGCGCGTAGCGTGGTGTTGATCGGTAACGCCGGCGGTGCGTTGTGGCACGCCTTTGCCGCTGCCCGCGCCGCGGACCCGGGCTCGTTCGATTCGCGCCATCCCCTGGACCGATGGATGCGGCCGCGGATCGAGGCCGCCGCGGAAGCGGTCGGCGCCCGGCCGGTCTTCCCCAATGACGGCCCGCCCTTCGTTCCGATCCTCGACTGGGCGCAGCGCGCCGAGCCGATCCACCGCTCGCCGATCGGGATCATGATCCACCCCGCGTTCGGGCTGTGGCACGTCTACCGCGCGGTGCTGTTGTTCGCCGGACGGCTCGACCTGCCGACGCGCGCGGACCTGCCGAGTCTGTGCGAGACCTGCGCGGGGCGGCCGTGCCTAGCGGTCTGCCCGGCCGATGCGTTTGCGTCCGACCGGTTCGCCGCCGAACGCTGCGCCCCCCACGTCGAGTCCGCCGCGGGCACCGCGTGCCGGGAGCGCGGCTGCCTGGCGCGCCGCGCCTGTCCGGTGGCTCCGGACATGCGTTATCCGCGCGACGCACAGGCCTTCCATACCGCGTCCATGCTGGCCGCCGTCCGGCGCGGCTTCGGCACCGCCCCGTGACGGGACGCAACTTCCTCAGCGACAACATCGCCCCGGTGCATCCCCAGGTGATGGCCGCAATTGCGCGGGCGAACGACGGCCCGGCGATGTCCTATGGCGGCGATGCGCTCTCCGGCCGGCTGGACGCCCAGGTGGGGGCGGTTTTTGGCGCCGAGGTCCGGGTCGTACCGGCGGCCAGCGTCACGGCGGCTAACTCGCTTTCGCTCGCGGGGGTGGGCGGGCGCGGGACCCGGATCCTGTGCCACGAAGCGGCCCATATCCGCATCGCCGAGGAGGGCGCGCCGGGGTTCTACCTGCCCGGGGCGGTGTGCGATGGGTTGCCGGGCGCACAAGGGCTTATCGCGCCGGCGGCGTTGGCCGCCGCTGTGGGCACTGGCGGCGGCATTCTGAGCCTCACCCAGGCCAGCGAGCGCGGAACCGTGTACCGGCCCGACGCGCTGGCGGCGCTGACCGGTCCGGCGCGCGCGGCGGGTCTGGGCGTGCACATGGACGGTGCGCGGTTCGCCAACGCTCTGGCATGCCTTGGCTGCGCGCCGGCGGCGATCACCGTGGCGGCCGGCATCGACGCGCTCGCCCTGGGGACGTCGAAGAACGGTACGCTGAACGCCGAGGCGGTGGTTTTCTTCGACACCGCGCTCGCTGCGGATTTCGGGCCGTTGCGCAAGCGGTCGGGCCATTTCTATTCGAAGATGCGCTATCTCGCCGCCCAGCTCGAAGCCTGGTTCGCGGACGGGCTGTGGCTGGATCTTGCGCACCGCGCCAACGCTATGGCCCGGCGCCTAGCCGCCGGGCTGGACGACGTGCCCGGCATCGCGCTCTGCGCCCCGGTCGATGCGAACCTGGTCTTCGTCGACATGCCCGAGGCGCTGATTGCCGCCTTGCAGGGCGAAGGCTTTGCGTTGGAAGCCCGGGGCGGTGCGACACAGGTCCGGCTGGTGGCCAGCTATGCCACGACCGAGGCCGACATCGATGCGCTGATCGCCGCCGCCTTGCGGCTGGCTGGTCCTCACCCGTCCTGATCGCCGGCGATCCGCGCCCGGCGGCGGGTCATCCGCCCGGCGAGGCGCGGCGCGGTGCCGGGCCGGCTCCACGGGCAGACCGCGATGCAGATGCCGCAGCCCTGGGTGTCGTTGAAATAGGGGATGCATTTGTCGAAATCGACGTACCAGCGCTCGGTCCCGTGCACCCACTGGCGCTCGTGGTGGATGGCGTCGGGCGGGCAGGCGGTGGTGCAGACTTGGCAACTGACGCAGAAATCGTCGGCGCCGAAGACGTCGGGCCCGTCGGCGAGAAGCGGCAGGTCGGTCAGCACGCCGGCCAGCCGGAAAGCCGAGCCGTATGTGCGGTTGATCATCGAGCCGTGCTTGCCAAGCTCGCCCAGCCCGGCCGCGATCGCCGGCGGGATCAGGGTGACCGGGCCGGCCGTCGGCCCTCCATGCGGGCGCGCGTGATAGCCGTGGCCCTGGATGAAGTTCGCCACCGCGCGCGCGGCGCGGGTGCCGCGGTTGTACTGCGCCATCACCTCGACCGCGGCCGCGATCTCGGGCGCCCGGGCCAGTTCGGCATGGTCCATCGCCACGCCGATCACGACGATCCAGGGCTCCGGCGCCTCGTAGCCTTCGAAGACCCATTCAGGCCTCATCGCCGCGATTCCGACGAGATCCGCCTCGTTGGCCAGCGCATGCGCCTTCACCCGTCCGACCCATTGCGCGGGCGTGCCCGGCGAGGGGACGGCGGGTCTGGGCGGCGCCTGTCGCGCGCCGCGCCCGCCATATTTCAGGTGGAAGTCCTTCAGGGCCGGATAGGCCTCGAATTGCTCCATGTAATAGTCCTGCAGCGCCTTGTGCGGTATCTCGGTGCCGTAGTGCCAGTAGACCGGTCTCGGCCGTCGCGGGGCGCGCTCGCCATGGCCGTTGATCGTATTGCCGGAGATCGGCGGGAACAGCCTGCGCTGTCTCTCCGGCGGCTCGTAGGTCGGCTTGGCGCGCTTGGCCATGCTGGGGGCTCCCCGTGGCTGGTCTGCGGCTCAGACTAACCCTTTCCGGATCAGATTGGCGCCGATGACGATCAAAAAAACGAACACCCCCCTGGAGAAGATTTCCTGGGAGAGGTGCCGCCTGATCTGCTGGCCCAGCCACATGCCGGCGAGGGCAGGGGCCAGCGCGGCCGCGCCGATCGCCGCGGTCCGCGGGCTCAGCGCCCCTTCATCGATCAACGCGCCGGCCCAGAAGAACGAGGTCAGGAAGAACGACAGGCTGATCGCCTGAAGGAAGGTTTCGCGTCGCATCGCCAGTGCCTGGAAATAGATCGCCACCGGCACCCCGATCGAACCCGTCAGCCCGGTCAGCAGGCCCGAGAACGCGCCGACGACCGGTGACAGCAGCCCTTCGCGCCGTGCCGGCAGCCGTACGCGCACCGCGCAGAGGTTGATCAGCGAATAGAGGATCACCACCACGCCGAGCCCGGCGGCGACCAGCGCCTGGTCGATCAGGAACAGCAGCACCGTGCCGGCCCACACCCCGCCGGCGAGCGCGAGGTTCAGCGACCAGAACCGCAGGAACAACGCCGCCAGCGCGCCGCCCTGCAGGACCTGCCACAGATTGGTCACCATCACCGGGACGATGATCAGCGGCATCGCCTCGCGGATGCCGATCACCTGGGTCAGCACCGAAATCGCGGTCAGCGGCAGGCCGAGACCGATCACCCCCTTCACGCAGCCGGCGAACAGGAAGGCGGCCGTTGCGGTGGCGATCAGAACCGGCTCCACGCCTCCCCGCCCGGCTTGACCCGCAGACGCGGGCCGGATAGGTACGGCCCGTGACGCTCAGCCCGCAACTCCGCCATCTCATTGAGACCGCCGCCCCGCTGTTCGCCGGCGAGGCGGAGGTGGTGCGCGCCTACTGGGATTCCCCGGTGCGGACCATCGAAACTGATCTCCGCTGGCTCGAGCGCCAGGTCTTCAAGGAGTTCAAGGGCTCCGGCGTGGGCGACTTGGACAACCGCGGCGTGATCATGGGGCCGCTGACCGAGGCGCTGGCGCTGTTGCCCCGAATGGATGTTGATGAGGGGGTGACGCGGCATCGCATCTGCGACCTGCTCGAAGGCCTCTACGAGGAGTTCACCCACCTGGTCGCGTTCGCCGACGTATACGATGCGATCCGGCCGGCGGGGACTGCCAGGCTGAACCCCCATTGTTGCACCGGCTGGCCGGAGGACGATGTCCTCACCCGGCTGCGCTACCGCATTCTGGAGCAGGACGGCGCGATCGGCCGGCGCGCGAGCAAGTTCTCCGAGGGCGGGTACTGCACGCTGTTCCGCGAGGGCATGGCAATCGCCGGGCGGGGCGGAAACGACGCGCTGATCGCTGCGGCCTGTGCCCGGGTCTACGAGGACGAGTTCGAGCACATGCTCGAAGGGATCGTCGGGCTCGAGGATGCGGCGATGGCGGACGAAGACTGGGCGCGGATGGAGACGCTGGTCGTCCGTCTCCTTGCGGCTCGCGTGCGGATGCGCAACGGCCAGTTCTCGCACCCGCTCGGCCCGGAGCGCATCGCCGAGATCGAGGCCGGCCGGATCGCGCCGATCGCCTTCGACTACGCCAAGGCCGAGGCGCTGCTCAACCACTGAGCCCGTCGCCTATCTCGGCGTTCTCCGAGACCAGGTCGTGGCCGGCGGCCTCGGCGGCGTGCTGCAGAAGGATCGCGAAGTCGCATGCGGTATGGCCGTGGCCGACGACCGCGGAAAGGATCTCGCGCGTGATCGCGGCCACCGGCATCGGCACGTCCAGCGTCCTGCCGAGCGCGAGGCCGAGATCGAGGTCCTTGCGCAGGAGCGGCGGGGTGAAGGTCGGGGCGTAGTCCAGGTTGACGAAAGCCGGCGTCTTGTAGCGGGTGAAGGTGGAACCCATCACCGAGGCGTTCATGAACTCCAGGAACGCCCGGCGCGAGACGCCGGCGCGCTCGGCAAGGACGGTGATCTCGGCCAGGCACTGGGTGAGAACGCCCAGCATCACGTTGTGGCAGATCTTGCAGGCCCGGGCGAGGTCGCCCTCGCCGACATAGATCGCCCCGCTGGGCGCGATGGCTTCGAGCATCGGCCGCACCGCATCGAAGACCGACCGCGGACCCGAGGCGACGACGGTCAGGCGTCCAGCCTCGACCACCCTGCCGTTGCCGCTGACCGGCGCGGCCAGAAACGCCGTCCCGCGCGCAGCGAGTGCCTGGCGTACGTCCTGTGAGGCCGCCTCATCGACCGAGGAGCAATCGACGACGATGCGCGGGCTCGCCGCGCCTTCGGACAGCAGCCCGCCGGGCCCGGCGATCACCGCGCGCAGATCGTCCGGGCCCGCGACCATGGTGAACACGACATCGCGGTCGGCGAGTGCTGCCGGTGTGTCGACGATCTCGCCACCGGAGACGGCCAGCGGTTCGGCTTTCGCGCGGGTGCGGTTGTAGATCCGGACCGCGTGCCCGGCGTCCAGCAGCAACGCCGCCATGGGGAAGCCCATCCGCCCGGTTCCGATCCAGCCGACGGTGGCGGGCTTCGCGCTTCCGGTCATCTCGGCGGGTCTCCTTGTCGTGGCGGCCGCGCACAGGGTGCACGGCCGGGCGCGTTCACGCCAGACCGAATCCCGGCAGTTCGTCGGCGGTGAAGTCGGGTGTGATCGGCCCGAAGGGGATTTCCCCGCCCGGCGGCGGCGGGGGCGGCTTGGCGATCACGACCTCGGCGCTCAGTAACATGCCGGCGACCGAGACCGCGTTGCTCAGCGCGGCGCGCACGACCGCGAGGGGATCAAGGATGCCGGCTTCGACCATGTTCTTGACGACACGATCACCGGCATCGAAGCCGAGATCGGGATCGCCACTCTGCGCGATCTGCGCAGCGATCGCCTTGCCGGGCGCGCCGGCGTTGTCGGCGATCTGGCGCAGGGGGGCCGCGAGCGCCGGGGCGAGGATGCGTGCCGCCGGATCCTCAGCGGCGAGCGTGCGCGCGGCATGGAGCAGGGCCGCTCCGCCGCCCGGCACCACGCCGCCGGCGCGTGCGGCCCTGGCGGCGCGTGTCGCAGCGCGCGCGCGCTCCACGCCGATGGCGATCTCGGCCGCGGAAGCGCCGCCCACCCGCACCACCGCGACGCCGCCGGACAGGCGCGCCAGGCGCTCGTCCAGCAGCGCGCGGTCGGCCTCGGTCCGGGCGTAGTCCCGCGCGGCGCGGATGCCGGCCCGCCGGTCCGCGATCAGGGCCGGATCGCCGTGGCCTTCAATAATCAGGGTCGCGTCCGTGGACACCTGGATGCGGCGCGCGCTGCCCAGCACCTCCGGGCCGACATCGGCAAGCGACAGGCCCTTGTCCCTGGCAACGACCCGGGCGCCGGTGAGCGTTGCCGCATCTTCCAGCGCCACGCGGCGGCGATCGCCGAAATGGGGCGCACGGGCGGCAACGAGACGCAGACCGCCGCGGATCTTGTTGGCGGTAAGCGTGCGCAGCGCCTCGCCCTCGATCGTCTCGGCGATGACGGCGAGCGGGCGGCGGGCGCGAACGGCAGCCTCGAGCAGCCGCAGCAGCGGCTCGTGGCGGTCGAGCCTGCCGTCGTAGAGCAGGATCAGCGGCCGGTCGTGGGTGCACAGCGCCGTGTCCGGATCGGTCATGAAATAGGGGCTCGCATAGCCCTGGTCGAAGCGGATGCCGTGGACGATCTCCCAGACGGTTTCGCGCGCCTGACCGGGCTCGACCGAGACCACGCCGTCGGCGCCCACCGCCGCGACGGCCTGCGCGGCGATCGCCCCAATGCCGGCGTCGCCCCCTGCGGCAACCGCGGTGATGCGCATCAGCGCCGGGCCGGGCGCGACCGGCTTGGCAGCGGTTTCGAGCGCGGCCAGCGCCAGCGTCGCTGCGCGGTCGAGCCCGGTCTTGAGCGTCAGCGGATCGAGACCCGATGCGGCCCGCTTCAGACCTTCGTCGAGGATCGCCGCGGCGAGCACGACCGCGGTCGTCCGGCCATCGCCGGCTTGCGCGACGCTGCGGCTTGCCGCCCGGCGGATCAGCCGCGCGCCGATGTCCGTGAAGCGGTCGGCGAGCTCGATCTCCTCGGCGATCCGCGCCCCGTCGCGGGTCGGCAGCGGCGCTGCGCCGGCACCCTGGATCAGGACCGTCCTCCCGGCCGGACCCAGGCTCACCCGCACCGCGTCCGCAAGGATCCGGGCACCGCGCGCCAGCCTGCCCCGCGCCGCGGTGCCGAACGCCAAGCGGGCGACCGCCACCGGCTAGCGCCCCGCCTGCGCGCGGCGACAATTGCCGGTCGTACAGGCCGCGGCGGTCAGACCGGGAACACCAGGTTGTTGTCGATCATCACGGTATCGTAGACACACCTGCGATCCTTGATCAGCAGGTTATCGTCGCTGCGGACCAGGGTGTCGTGGTACTTGCCGGCCTGCTGGATGGTGCTGGGCCCATCGACCAGGGTCTGCACCAGCAGGTAGCTCGCCTGCGCGGTGATGGTCGGCCCGTCCACCGCAAGGATGCGGGTGTTCGAGATGCGAAGCTGCAGGTAGCGCGGCGCGTACATCTCGGTGTGGCGCAGCGCGAAGGCCCGGTCCTTCAGCATCGCCTTGCCTTCACAATAGATCAGACCGAGCGGCAGGCCGTGATCGTCGTTGTCGCGCGCGACCACCTTGTAGTCCGCATCCTCGGTGAAAAACTCCGGCCAGCTTTCGATCTCGCCGCGCTCCAGCACCGCGGCGTATTCGTAATAGAACTCCTCGACCTCCAGGCGCACCTCGCGGAACGCCGCACGGCTTGTCGGCGCGCGCGCTGCGACCGGGACCCGGCTTGCCATCCTCGGCCGACCCCGCCTACAACGCCATCACCTGCCGGTAGTAGCGGTACATCGCCCGGATCGCGCGTTCGGTGATGATCGTGGCCGTGTTCTCCTCGTCGTCGCCGAGCATCGCAAGCCCGACCCGCGGCATCGAGCGACGCAGCCCCTCCTGCAGGAACTTCAGCGCTTCGTTGTCCTCGATGCCGAGGAACCCGCCCGGTCCAAAAACGTTGTTCTGGCGCAGGCGGTGGCGCGTCATCGCCTCATCGTCGGTGACCCGGCCGAAGACGGCCCAGATCATCATCAGCTCGTGCGGCCCGCGCGGCACGATGATCCGCGTGTTCAGGATGTTGGTCTGGCGCAGCGCGCTGAGATTGGGGAAGACGGTCATCGCCACGCCCGACCAGGGCGAATCGCCGAACTCGCGGACGAAGTTGAGCACGCCCGGATCGTTGAGCTCGTAGCCTTCCCGGAAGGCCTGCATGTCGGCCTGTTCGTCCTCGTCGACCTGCGGTGCGCCGTCGGGCCGGCGCGATTTGAGCGCGCTGTGGCGTCCGGTCGGATCGACCAGGATGTCGGATTCGTTGCTGGTCACGAACAGCCCGAAGGTCGTCAGATAGGTGTGCAGCAGCGTAGCGTGATAGGGATCCTTCAGGTTCTCCTGATAGAGCTTCCAGTTGCCGGGCAGAATGTTGCGGTGAAGACCCAGCAGACGCAGCTCCTCGCCCGGGAAGATCGAGTTGAACTGCTCCAGGATTTCCGGCCCGAGATAATCCTCCAACGGCTCGGTCTCGGCCGAGGCGGTCGCGAAGATCGTGCCGTGATGGGTCTGGACGCGGAACTTCCGCAGCCCGTGCTCGTCCATCTCGAAGCGGCGCGTCATACCGCCCCTGCCCTTGACCCCGCGGCGGAACGGGATGGCGACCAGATTGCCCTTCAGATCGTAGGTCCAGTTGTGATAGGGGCAGATGAAGGTTTCGGTATTGCCGCGATACTCCCGGCAATACTCCACACCGCGATGGGCGCAGCGGTTCTCGAAGACGTGGACTTGGCCGTCCGTGTCGCGGGTGACCACCACCGGGATGTCGCCGACGAAGGATCGGAAGAAATCGCCCGGCTTCGGTGCCTCGCATTCCAGGCCGACGAAGTTCCAGTGGCGGCCGAGGAAGATCCGTTCCTGCTCCAGCGCATAGACGCGGGAATCGGTGTAGATCCAGTCCGGCACCTCGCCCTCGTCGGCGGGCCACAACAGGCCGCCCGGCGGCCCAACGAAACTCCTGGTGCGGTAGCAGCCCTCGATCGCATCCATGTCCGGTCTCCCGGTTCGATGATCGGTCATGGTCGAGTATCCGCCCAGCCGCGCGCATCCACAAGACCCCAATGGGGCGCTCAGCCCATCGCTGCCAGCTCTTCAAGGAGATAGGTCCGGAACAGCGGGTAGTTCTCGACCATCGGGAAATGGCCGATCTCCTTCATCACGGTGAACCGGCATCCGGGGATCGCCTCGGCGACGGCCCGGGTCATCTCCGGCGTTGCGGAGTAGTCGAACTCCCCGGTCAGGAGCGAGACCCGGCACCGGCCGGTGTCGATGCGCTTGATGTCCGCGCGCGCGTCCCAGTCCGCGCTGTAGTAGTGGACGTCGCCCTTGTAGACGCCGGGGCCGGACTGGCTGTAGTACCACCAGTTCTCACGACGGCCGGCCTCGGGCGAGGCCGGGCCGTTGAGCCCGTAGGTATAGCATGCGGCGAGCTCCCCGCCATGCACCGCCGGGTGGTGGAGGAAGGCGTTGTCGCGGCCCTCGGCGAAGGCCGTGCTCTCCAGCCCGATGATCCCGGTGATCTCGTCCTGGTGGTCGGCGGCGATCTTCAGGACGATCGCCCCGCCCATCGAGCAGCCCATCACCACCGGGCGCTCCAAGCCCAGCGCGCGCCAGAAATCGCGGATCAGCCCGAGATAGACCGAAGTCGTCAGCCGATATTTCTCCAGCCACCATTCGTCGGGCGGGTTCGACCGGCCGTGGAAGGGCAAATCGAAAGCGATTACGCGGAACCTGTCGGTGATCGCGGCATCGTTCAGCACGTGGCGGAACTGGCGGCTGTCCGCGCCGGCGGTATGCAGGCAGATCAGCGGTCGGCCGGCGCCCGCCTCCTCGTAGAAGATGCGATAGCTCCGCCCGCCGCTGCGCAGCTTGACATAGCGCCCGATCACCGGCTCGTGGTCGTCGGGGACGGTTTCAGCCATCGAGCGGCTCCATGGATCGGAGAATGTTCATCATCCGGTGCAGGGCGCGCGCGTTCTGCATCGCGGCCAGAGAATCGCCGTCGAGTTGGAAAGCCGGCACCCGCATCAGCATCGCAAAGAAGTCGTGATAGAGCGGCTCCGGATCCGGCGTGATGAATTTCCGCCACACCGCCAGCGGCGCGCGGATCGAGAACCGCGCCGGGCGGTCGAAGCGCGGGTTCTGCGCGATCCGCTCGATGCGGCCCCGGCGGACCGTCAACAGGAAATCGTTGCCCCCGAAGGAGAGCTTGAATTCGCTGTCGAACCATTCGCCGATAACCGCCATCTCGCGGTCGGCGTTGACCGCCTCGCGATAGCGCTCCATCCACGCGACGTCGGGGCGTTCGCTCATCGGTCTGTCGTCTCATCCCCCTGTTTCGCCCGCAGCGCGACCGCGCTGGCGGACACGCGACGGGGCCCGGATGATAGGCCCTTGGACGCGGCGCGGCACCCCTTGCGGGTTTGCCGGCCCGGCCGAGGTTGAGCCCCCGACCGGGCTGACCTAGAAAACCCGCCACGCAGATGCGGAGACCCGGCCGATGGACCAGCGCATCGCCCCCGAGATTTCGAAGTCGCTGCGCGCGCGGCTGCGCGTCTGGACAGAGACGCCGCGGTTCCGCAACACGATCCTTGCGCTGATTTTCCTGAATGCGCTCACCCTGGGGCTGGAGACCGCGCCTAGCGCGATGGCCGCTGCTGGCGGTGCGCTGCGGATTCTGGACGAGGTGGTGCTTGCGGTCTTCACCGCCGAGATCCTGATCCGGATCTACGCCCATGGCTGGGGCTTCTTCCGCGATCCGTGGGGCTGGTTCGACTTCGTGGTGGTCGGCATCGCGCTCGTCCCGGCGGGCCACGGCCTGGCCGTGCTGCGGGCGCTGCGGGTGCTACGTGCCTTCCGGCTGGTCTCGGCGATCCCCCGGATGCGCCGGGTGGTCGAGGCGCTATTGCGCGCGGTGCCGGGAATCGGCGCCGTCGGGGCGCTGCTGGTGCTGGTCTTCTACGTCTTCGCAGTGATCGCGACCAACCTCTATGGGAGCGATTTTCCCGAATGGTTCGGCACCATCGGGCGCTCGATGTTCTCGCTGTTCCAGATCATGACCCTGGAGTCCTGGTCGATGGGCATCGTCCGCCCGGTGATGGCGGCCCACACCTACGCCTGGGCGTTTTTCGTGCCGTTCATCATCGTGTCGAGCTTCACGGTGCTAAACCTGTTCATCGCCATCATCGTGGACTCCATGCAGGCGCTCCACGATGCCGAGCGCGGTCAGACGGTCGCCGAGGTCACCCATGTCATCGATGCCGATGCGCGTCTGGTCTCCGCCGAGATCGCCGGGCTGCGCCGCGAAATCGCCGCGCTCAGGACCCGGCTCGAGGAGCGCCAGCGCTGAAACCGGCCAGACCTTCGGCCGCTTCGTCCGTCGCCAGCCCCGTTGGCCGGGCGTATACTCCGCATCGGGAGGGCATGGCATGTGGCGGCCGCCGCAGCGCATAAAGTGGGCCTCCGACCCCGGTCGCTGGCCCGACCGCGCCGAGGCCGCGCGCGCGCGGCTGTTCCAGCCGATCGCCGTCGGGTCGTCGATGCTGGAGACCCGGACCTGGGTGCCGGCGATGGTGCCCTGGCGGGCGACCGCCGATGGCGAGGTGACCCCGGAGGTGCTCGGCTGGTATGCCCGCTTCGCCCGCGGTCGGCCCGGGGCGATGGTGGTCGAGGCGACCGGTATCCGCGACATCCCCAGCGGGCCGCTGCTGCGGATCGGCGATGACCGGTTTCTCCCTGGCCTGGAGAGGCTCGTGGAGACCGTCCGCGAGTCCTCGGGCGGGCACACGAAGCTCTTCATCCAGCTCATCGATTTCCTGGCGATCCGCCGCCGCCCCGACCCGGAACGCTATTTCTCCCGCTTCCTTGCCATCACCGAGCGCCACCGCGCGGCCCTCGGGGCCGATGGATGGGCGGAAGACAGGGTGCGCGCGCATCTGGCCGGGCTCGACGATGCCGCGCTGGAGACCGTCCTCAACGCCCGCGAGCTGGAGGCGCTGCGCCTCGGGTACCGCGAACGGGTCACTGACACGGACCTGCCCCACATTCGCGATCTGCCGGCGGTCCTGCCCGATCTGTTCGCCGCGGCCGCGGCGCGGGCGTGCGCGGCCGGCTTTGACGGGGTCGAGCTGCACTACGCCCACGCCTATACCATGTCCCAGTTCCTGTCGCGGCTGAACCGCCGGCGCGACGGTTATGGCGGCACGCGCGCCGGACGGCTCCGGCTGCCGCTGAAGGTTTACTGCCGGGTACGCGAGACCGTCGGCGCCGGTTTCGTCGTCGGCTGCCGCTACCTGGCCGAGGATTGCGTGGCCGGCGGCAGCACCGTGGAGGACGCCGCCTGGTTCGGCGCTGCGTTCGCTGCGGCCGGGTTCGATTTTCTGTCGCTGTCGCGCGGGGGGCGGTTTGAAGATGCGCTGCAGCCGGCAATCGGGGCCGCCTCTTACCCCTATACCGGGCCGAGCGGTTATGAGTGCATGCCGCAATACGTCTCCGACGAGACCGGCCCGTTCGGCCGCAACGTACCGGCTGCCGCCAGGGTGCGCGCGGAAATCCGTGCCGCCGGATACGCCACGCCGGTGGTGGTGGCCGGTGGCATCCATGGCTTCGCCCAGGCCGAGAGCCTGCTCGCCGAGGGCAGGGCCGACATCGTCGGTTTCGCCCGCCAAAGCCTCGCCGATCCCGACTGGTTTCTCAAGGTCCGGCTCGGGCGCGGTGCGGAGGTGGCGGTGTGCGAATACACCAAC
>CAYFYS010000004.1:0-16216 GCA_964347365.1 uncultured Rhodospirillaceae bacterium
GATCCCCCGGATCCTGGGATAGCCGGCCAGCAACACCGCGCCCACATATCTGTGTTGGGCGCCCGGCACGGCCGTGGCCGGGCTGCCCATGGTCACCCAGACCGGCGGGTGGGGCTGCTGGTAGGGCCGCGGCCAGATATTGACCTGACGGTGGTGGTACCATTTGCCCTCGAAATTGAACGGTCCGTCATGGGTGGTCCATGCCTTGAGGATCAGGTCATGGGCCTCCCACAGCCGCTCGGTGCCCTTGTAGGGCAGGATGTTGGCCGCTGCGGACTCGTAGGGCACGGCACGGACGAACCCGCATTCGACGCGGCCCTTGGAGATCACATCGACCAGGGCCATCTCCTCGGCCACGCGGACCGGCTGGTTGCGGTTGGGCAGCGGGTTGCCCAGGATCAACAGCCGCGCCTTCGAGGTCTGGCGGGCGAGGATGCCCATCATGATCGGCGCCGCCGGCACCATGCAGGTCGCGGTCTGGTGATGCTCGTTGAGCATGATCTCCAGCCCGATGTCCTCGCACGCGCACCACAGATCGAGATAGCGGTTGTAGAGCACGTGCGCCGTCTCGGGGTCGCAGTGGATGTTGGGCAGATCGACCCGGATCGACCGGTAGGTGGCCGGGTCCGGCAGGTGGGGATAGCAGTCCTCGGTGAACCACCAGCTCTTCATCGCCGGCCTCCTGTCCTAATTTGCAACCCCGAAGACGGCATCGACGAAGGCATCGGGTTGCTCCATCTGCGGGGCGTGGCCGGCAGCCTCGATCACGGTCATGCTTGCGCCTGCGACCATGGCGCGGAACTTGCGGCCGTATTCAGGGGTGACGATCCCGTCCGAGGCGCCCCAGATGAAATGCGTCGGGATCCGGATGCGGTGCAGCCGGTGCGGCAGCTTCGGGTTGTGCATGTAGGGCTCCCAGGTATAGACCCCGAGGGCGACGCGGTTGGCGGCGATGATCCGCAGCTGGTCATCGGGGATATCGGCCGGGGGCGGCGCCATCGAGGGATCGTGGAAGGCAAGCTCCGCGAACCGCTCATGCGGCAGCGCAAAGACATCGGCGATGTCGCGATCCTCGCGCCCGCCGACCTTCACCCCGACGGAATCCACCAGGATCAGCCGCGCCAGCCGGGCATCGTTCATCGTCGCCATCTCGACCGCCGCCCAGCCGCCCATCGAGAAGCCCATCAGCACGACATCGCGCAGATCGAGCGCGTCCATGAGGTCGAGATAAAGGAACACCAGATCGTCGATCCGGTTGAAATGGTCCGGGATCGCAGTGCCGGCGAAGCCCGGATGAACCGGCGCGATGATATCGAAGGATGCGGCCAGCCGGTCGGCGAACGGCATCGCGGCCACCGGCCCGCCGCCGCCGTGCAGCATCAACATCGGCATGCCGGCGCCCTTGCGGGCATAGGGCACCTCGATCCCCTGCAGGGTGATGGTGTTCATCTCGCCTTGTGGCACGCCGTCTCCTCGATCCCCGCGCGCCGGCGCATTCCCGGCGCCAGCCTCCCATCCGCTGACCGGTCGGTTCTACCGCGCCGCGGCCGCGATTGGCAACACGGCCGGGCGGTGGCCGCATCAGGGATCGGCGCCGGCAAGATAGGCCTCGCGCAGCCTGGGTTTCTGGATCTTACCGGTCGGGGTCTTGGGGATTTCTGCGGTCATGCGGATCTCGCGCGGGCATTTGACCCTGGCCAGACGTTCGCCGCAGAACGCAGCCAGCGCCGCATCGTCGGCCGCGCGGCCCGACGCCGGCACCACATAGGCGATCAGCGCCTCGCCCCATGTCTCGTCCGGCACGCCGATGACGGTGCATTCCCCGACCGCTTCGTGTTGTTCGAGCACCACCTCGAGCTCGCGCGGATAGACATTGATCCCGCCGGTGATGATCATGTCCTTGGATCGGCCGGCGAGGGAGACGTAGCCGTCTGCGTCAAGAACGCCGAGATCGCCGGTCCAGCCCGCCCGGTCGCCGCCGCGGAAATAGAGCGCGGTCTCCTCGGGGTTTTCGAAATAGCCCTCGAAGAGAAAATCGCCGCGCACCACGATCTCGCCGATCTGCCCGGGGGCGACCGGGTTGCCGTCCGGATCGAGCACACGCATATCCACCCCGATCGCCGGGCGGCCGACGGAGGAGAACTTCTCCGGCGGGTCCCATGGCTTGAGAAACGCCAGCGGCCCGGTCTCGGACTGGCCGTAGTGATCGACCAGACGGATGCCGGGCAGTGCCGCCTTGCAGCGCGCGATCAGCCCCGCCGGGACGTCCGCACCGCCAGCGCCGACTTTCCTGAGACGCGCGAGCTTGCCGGCATCGAAGACGGCCCCATCGAGGATGCCGCGAAGCTGGACCGGTACCGTCATCACCGCGCTCACGCGGTGCCGGGCGACCGCCTCGACGAACCAAGCAGCGTCCCAGCGCCGCATCAGGACGACCGTGCAGCCGCACAGGATCGCGGCCTGGAACCAGATATAGAGCCCGACTGCGTGGTAGAGCGGGGTGACCGCGGCGACGACGTCCGCGGCGGTCAGCTCGTGCTCGATGGCCGTCACGTAGGCCGAGATGTGGCGCGCTCGGTGGCTGACCAGCGCGCCCTTGGGCTGGCCGGTGGTACCGCCGGTGAAGGTCATCCCGACCGGTTCGGTTTCAACCAGCCGCACCGCCGCCGACGCGGCGGCGGCGCCGGCCAGGAAATCCTCGAATCCCACGGCGTCGAGCCCGCCTGACGGGCCGACGGCGATCACCGTTTCCAGGCCCGGCAACAGCGGGCGCACAGCCGCGATTGTGCCGCAGCTTTCGGTGTCCACCACCAGCACGCGCGCCCGCGTCCGGTCGATGATCGTCGCCGCCTCGGCGGGTGCGTACATGATCGACAGGTTGACCAGCACGCAGCCCAGCCGCGCGGCGCCGAAATGGACGACCGCGTATTCGGCGATGTTGGGGCACATCACCGCCACCCGGTGGCCCTTGGCTAGGCCGAGCCCGGCCAGCGCATTGGCGAACCGGTCGGCCAGCGCGTCCAGCCGGCCATAGGACCACGCCCTCTCGCCGCAGATCAGTGCGGTCTTCGCCGGGTGGCGTCGGGCCGACAGACGCAGAATCTCGCCGCTGAGCATTCCCCGGTCCCCGGCTCGATCAACAGGCGCCAATCCAACCGCAGCCGGGCCTGCAAATCAACGTCTCGGACGCGCGACGCTTTGCCTCCGCCGGCGGTTCGTCGTATAGGATCGCTTAACAGCAAAGGTGTCTGCCATGAGCCCATCGCGCGTGCCGCTGATCGATATCGCACCCTTTTTCACGGGCGATCCGCAGGCAAGGGGCCGCCTTGCCGGACAGATCGGCGCGGCATGCGCCGATATCGGGTTTTTCGCCATCGCCGGCCACGGCGTCGATCAGGCGGTGATCGAGAATCTGCGCCGGGTCTCGCATGCCTTCTTCGCGCTGCCCGAGGCGCAGAAGGCCAGATGCGTCCACCCGGTCCCCGGCACGCCGCGCGGCCTGCGGGTCTTCGAGGGCGAGGCGCTGGGCCGTGCCGCGGGCCGCGCCGCGCCGCCCGATCTGAAGGAGTTCTACCACTTCGGACGCGACGACTGGCCGGACGAGCCCTACTTCAACGGCGCCGAGGGCCGGTCCTATTTCATCGCCAATATCTGGCCGGCGCACCCGGCGGATTTCCGCGCCGCGGCGATGGCATATTACGCCGCGATGGAACGGCTGACCGGGGTGTTGATGTCCTTGGCCGCGCGCGCCCTCGACCTGCCGGAGGACTACTTCGCCGACAAGATCGACCGACATGTCACGGCGATGCGCATCAACCACTACCCACCGCAGAAAACCGCCCCGCCGCCCGGGCAGATCCGGGCCGGCGCGCATACCGATTTCGGCACCTTCACCATCTTGATGGGCGAGGACGAGCCCGGCGGGCTCCAGGTCCAGGACGCCGACGGGCGCTGGTACGACGTGGAGACCAGGCCCGATCTGTTCGTGGTCAACGTGGGCGATCTGCTGCGGCGCTGGACCAACGACGTCTGGACGTCGAACTTCCACCGCGTGGTGAACCCGCCGGCGGCGATCGGCCCGACGGCCCGGCGGATCTCGATCGGCTTTTTCCATCAGCCCAACTACGATGCGCTGATCGAATGCCTGCCGACATGCCGGGGGGCCGATCGGCCGGCGCGGTACCGGCCGGTCACCTCGGGCGCGTTCCGCGATGTCCGCTATGGGGAAACCGACATCCCCGACGCCGGGGCCGCGGGCTGAGGCGGGCCGCGCACGAGGAGACCGGAGATGGCGCGCATGGAACATTCCGACGTCGGCGGCAGCACGATGGACATCTATGTCGATGCCCCGGCGGGCGCCGGCCCGCACCCCGGCGTCGTGGTCACCCACCATCGCGGCGGGCTGGACGCCTTCACCCGGAAATTCGTGGAGGATCTGGCCGCTTCCGGCTACCTCGCCGCGGCGCCGGCCTTCTATCACCGCCGGCCGGACGGCGAGGACAGTACGCAGTCCATGGCCGCGCTCGACGATGCGGAGATGATCGCCGACATCGCCGCGGCGGTCGGCCACCTCAAGGCCCGGGCCGATGTGCGCGCCGATGCGCTGGCGATCGCCGGGCACTGCATGGGCGGGCGGGCGGCGTTTCTGGGTGCATCGTGCATGCCCGATTTCCGGGCCTGCGCGATCTTCTACGGCGGCAACATCTTCAAGCCCTGGGGTGCGGGCAACCCGGCGCCGATCAGCCGGGCGGCCGATATCTCCTGCCCGGTGATCGGCTTCTTCGGCAGGGAGGACGACAACCCCTCACCCGATGACGTCGCAAGGATCGGCGCTACGCTCGACCGCCACGGCATCCGGCGCACCTTCCACGAATATGATGGTGCGGGCCACGCGTTCCAGAACTTCCTCGGCCCGGCCTATCGCGAGGCCCAGAGCCGCGACGCCCAGGCGAAGCTGCTCGCTTTCTTCGAGGCCGAACTCCGGCCGGGCGCCGGCCGATAAACCCGCCGACCCGGGGCTGCCGGGCACGGGGTCATGTGCCCGAACGTGCGTGGGCGCGCAGTTCGGAGCGCAGGACCTTGCCGTTCATCGTCTTGGGCAGTGTATCGAGAAAGGCGATCGCGCGCGGGTACATGTAGGGTGGCGCGACCGCCTTGGCGTGGTCCTGCAGCGTCGCGATCATCGCCGCATCGCCGGTGTGGCCGGGACGCAGGACCACATAGGCCTTCACGATCGCGGTGCGCCGTCCGGTCGGGTCGGGCGCGGCCACGGCGGCGCATTCGGCCACCGCGTCGTGGCGCAGCAGCGCCGTCTCGACCTCGATCGGCGAGATGTTGTAGCCCGAGGAGACGATCATCTCGTCATCACGGGCGATGTAGCGGAAGAACCCGTCCGCATCGCGGATGACCAGATCGGGGAAGACGTTCCAGCCGCTGCGCACGGCCTCGGCCTGCTTCTCCGGGTTCTTCCAATAGACCGTCCCGGTCGGGCCGCGCACCGCCAGCAGCCCGCGCTGCCCGTCCGGCACCGGCGCCAGGGTATCGGGATCGACCGCCGCGACGTCGTAGCCCGGCACCGCCCGGCCCAGGGTCGCAGCCCTGGCGATCGCGTCCGCGCGGCTTGCGGTGAGGAAGACGTGGAACAGTTCGGTCGTGCCGAGGAACTGTTCCAGGACGCCGCCGCCGGTCGCCTCGGACCACGCGCGCTCGGTCTGCGGCGACAGCGGCTCGCCGCCGGTCAGCGTCCGGCGCAGCGAGGAGATGTCCCGCTCCGCGCCTTCGAGCGCCGTCGCCAGGGCCACGAAATAGCTCGAAACGCCGGCGAATATGGTGATGCCGTAGCGCTCGATCGCCTCCAGCGCGGTCGCGACCGACTTGTCGGGCTCCAGCACCGCGGCCGAGCCGAAACGCAGCGGGAAGACGACGAACATCCCGTAGCCCAGCGCAAAGGCCGCCGCCGGCGGGCCGCCGATCACGTCCTGCGGCGTCGGTGCGATGCAGTGGCGCCAGTACGTATCGGCGAGCGCGATCATGTCGCGGTGACAGTGACAGGCCCCCTTCGGCCGACCGGTGCTGCCGGAGGTGTAGACGATCAGCGTCAGGTCCTCGGCGTGGCTGTCGTGGTAGGCCGGCGCCACCGGTCCGTCGGGCAGCAGATCCGACAGCGAATGGAACCGGCCGGAGGGATCGGCCGGAAGCACCGCGACCGCGAGCCCGGGACAGCGCCCGGCCGCCTCGGCCATCTCGTCGAGCAGTGCCGCATCGACGAAGGCGAACCCGGCGCCGGCGTCGCGCAGCCGGTAGACCAGGTCCTCGGCGCGGAGCTGGACATAGGTCGGGATCGCCACCGCGCCGATGGCGTGCGCAGCAAGCACGGTGCAGATCAGCTCCGGCGTGTCGGCGATCCTGACCAGCACCCGCGCGCCGGGCCCGACGCCCAGGCGTCGCATCGCCGCCGCATAGCGGTGGACGAGCACATGCAGATCGGCATAGGTGATCGTCCGGCCGCGGTGATGATAGGCCGCCCGCGCCCCCCAGCCGTTGGCCAGCGCGTCTTCGAGCAGGGTCCGTGCTGCGTTCATCCGTTCCGGGTAGTCGAGCCCGGGCAGGTCGAAACGCAGCGCCGGGCGCATCTCCGGGGCGCAGAGCTCGTCGTATTTCCGCATGCGGCGCGCCCTACGGCACGGCGGCGCGGTTGAAGCCCGAGTTTATCTGGACCACGCAGGAATCCGGCCCCTCGATTAGGAACCAGTCATGGCCCGGCCGGCGGCGGGTGATCTTGCCCGGGTTCAGCCCCCTGGTTTGGCAGGTGTGCCACGCCGCGTCGATGTCCGCGACCTTGAAATCGAACTGGAGCGTGCCGCCGGCCGGAGCGGCCTCGCCCGCCCGCCTGAGCTGCAGACGCGTACGGTCGTGCAGTTCCACGACCGCAAAATCGTCACGCCTGGCGTCCAGGCGCGCGCCGAGCGCCTCGAAGAACGCAATCGCTGCGGGCAGGTCGCCGACCGACAGCCGCAGATGCGCCAGCGCGATCGCGGACTCCGATGGGGTGGTCATGCGATCCCTCCTCTTTCAGGCGCCGTTTTGGAGCGTCATCAGCCGGCCATAGCCCGGCACGCGGTCCCTGATGTGGAGCGTCTCCAGGCTGTGCCAGACCATCGCCTGGTTGGATGTCACCACCGGACGATCGAGATCGTGCTCCAGCGGCGCGATCACCTCGGCGGCACGAATGGCGGTACAGCTTACGAAATAGGCGTCGGCGGTCGCATCCTGCTGGGCCTTGACCCGGCGATACCATTCGCCGGGCTGGACGCCGAGCATCCGCAGCCCGTCGCCGCCGATCCCCATGCCGGTCTCGCTCAGGACCGTGATCCGGTGGCTCTCCAGGAACGCGACCTCGCGGTCGTTGGTCTCCTGGACGTAAGGGGTGGTCAACGCGATCCGGCGCGCATCCAGCCGCCGCAGGGCCTCGAGCACGGCCTTGGATGTCGAGGTCGCCGGGATGTCGGTCGCGGTCTCGATCCGTGCGACGATCTCGTCGTCGAAGCCCGGGCGGTGCATCGAGGCTGCGGTGCAATGAAAGACGATCAAATCGACCCTGGCATCGGCCAGCAGAGACGCTGCATCTTCGAGGTTCGCGACCATGCCCATGATATCGGCCTCGCGCGAACCCTTCAGCCGCAGCCGGGTGGTGTGGAACGTCACGCCTTCGGGCGCCATCGCGGCGGCCTGCGGCTCGGCGGCTGCGTTCACCGAGGGCAGCAACATGCCGATCCGCGCCCGCCATCCGTACATCGCCCGTGCCTCCCCGTCCGGTCGGCGCCCAGCATAGCCCGGCCCGGACGGTGGGGACAGGCGCGATCGAAGAACCCCGGGACGGCCGCAGCGTTTTCCCGATCGCCCGCGGGCGCCTCACCGCTGCGCGGCGCGCAGGATCACGTTGCCGAACGCATCGACCTCGGCCGCGAGGCCCGGATCGACGAAAGTCGTCGCATCGGACTGCTCGAGGATCGCCGGCCCGGCGATCTGCGCGCCGACCGGCAGCACGAGCCGGTCATAGACCGCCGCCTCGTGCCAGGAGCCTTCCCACCACACCGGGCGTGCGCCGGTCTGCGCCTCTGCCAGCGTCGTTTCCGGCGCGGGGCCGAGCGCGCGCAGGTCGAACTTGGGGCGGATACCGATCACGGCCGTCCTGAGCGACAGCAGCCGGACGCCGATCCCCTCCAGCAGGCGCCCATAGGTCCGCCGATAGGCCGTATCGAAGGCGGTCTGGATCATGGCGAGGCTCACATCGGTCCGGTCCGCGACGCGTTGCGCGGGCAGCTTCACCGGCACGGTGTGGGTCTGGCCGACATAGGACATGTCGAGCTCGAAGGCGACCTCCGTCCGGTCCAGCGCGACGCCGGCGCGCCGCAGGAGCGCCAACCCGCGCTGCGCTGTCTCGGCCATCTCACGGTCGAGCGCGGCCCCGTCGAGGTCGGGCAGCGGGCGGTTGATCGTATGGACGAAGTCGTGGCGCATGTCGGCGATCACGCAGCCCAGCGCGCTGGTCACGCCCGGGAAGCGCGGCACCAGCGCCGAGGCGAGCCCGACATCGCGGATCAGGGCGCCAGCGTGGAGCGCCCCGCCGCCGCCGAACGGCATGGCGGTGAAGATCTTGGGGTCGTGGCCGCGCTCGATCGAAACCAGCCGGATGGCGCCGGCCATGTTGGAGATCGCCACCTTGACGATCGCCGCGGCGGCCTCGGCGACGTCAAGCCCCAGCGGTTCGGCGACATGGCGGGCGATCGCTGCGCGCGCGGCCGCGACGTCCAGCGCGCCCAGCCCGCTGCCGATCGGCCGCTCCGGGTCGATCCGGCCGAGCGCTAGGTTCGCGTCCGTCACCGTCGGGCGGTCGTTGCCCTTTCCATAACAGGCCGGTCCCGGATCGGAGCCGGCCGACTCCGGCCCGACGGCAAGGAATCCGCCCCGGTCGAGTGCTGCGATGGAGCCGCCGCCGGCGCCGATGGTGGTGATCTCGATCATCGGGGTGCGCACGACCAGGCCGAAATCGATCGCGGTCTGCGGGCTGAAGGTGCAGCTTCCGCCCTCGACCAGCGCAACGTCGAAGCTGGTCCCGCCCATGTCGCAGGTGATCACGTTGGCGAAGCCGGCGGCTTCGGCGATCCGCGCGCCGGCGATCACCCCTGCCGCCGGGCCGGACAGGGTGGTGCGGATGGGCAGGCGCCGGGCGGTCTCGGCCGACATCACCCCGCCGTTGGACTGCACGATCAGGAGTTCCGCGCCACCGGCGCCAACGCCCAGACCGGCCTCCACCCCCTCCAGATAGGCGCCCACGATCGGCTGCAGGCAGGCGTTGAGCGCGGTCGTGGACGCGCGCTCGAACTCGCGGATCTCCGGCAGGATCAGCGCCGAGGCGTTGACGTATTCGTTGGGCCAGACCGCGCGCGCGGCCGCCAGCGCCGCGCGCTCGTTGTCGGCGTTGGCATAAGCGTTGATAAACACGATGCCGAGCGCCTCGCAGCCGCGCTCCAGGAGCGTCTGCGCGGCGCGGGCGACCTCCGCAGGGTCCACCGGCATGCGCACCGTGCCGTCGGCCAATGTTCGTTCGTCGACTTCGATCGACAGGTCTCGGGTCACCACCGGGCGGTAGCTGCCCCACAACCCCCAGGTATGGGGCCGGTCACGCCGGCGCATCTCGAGCACGTCGCGAAAGCCCCTGGTGGTAATCAGCCCGGTGCGCGCGGCCTTGCGCTCGATCAACGCGTTGGTGCCTACCGTGGTGCCGTGGACCACCGAGCCGATCGCCGCGCGTTCGGGCGCCGCGGCCTCGATGCCGGCGAGAAAGCCTCTGGCGATCTGGTCCCGGGTCGAGGGCACCTTGGCGATCCCGAAGCGACCGGTCCGCTCGTCGATGTGGAAGACGTCGGTGAACGTGCCCCCGACATCGACGCCGACGACGACGCCCGGTCGGGCGGTCACGCCCGGTCCCGCCCGATTGTGCCGTCGGGCGCGATCGCAACCAGATAGTCGCGCCGGGCCCGCTCGGCGCTGACCAGCCCCAGCGCCAAGTCGCGGGCGATCGCCGCGACGGGCCGCGCCTCGGGCGCGCCATAGCCGCCTCCGCCGGGGCTTTCGATGCGCACCCGCTGGCCGCGGCGAACGGTTATGCCTGAAACCTTGGCCGTCTGCCCGGCACACAGCGCGCCCGCGTCCTGATCGTAGAAGATGCGGTTGGGCGCCCCCGGCCGGCCGCCCAATATGCCGAAGGCGGGGAAGCGCGCCCGCTCGCCAAAGACCACGAGCTCGGCCTCCTCGGCCAGGAGCTCGAACTCGTAGACCGCGCCCAGCCCGCCGCGGTGCCGGCCGGCCCCGCCGCGGTCGGTGGGGCGCCCCCAGCGCGTCCCGCACCCCGGGTAGGCGGCCGCCAGGATGTCCGCCGGCGGGATGTTGGCCATGCCGATCGGGGCGTTGCCGTGGCTGAGCCCGTCGCCCTCGGGGTTGCCGCCGAGCCCGCCGCCGAAGAAGGTGAAGAAGATGAACCGCGTGCCGTCCCGGTGTTGGCCCGACAGGAGCAGCGCGTTCACCGTCGCGAAACAGGCGGCGTTGGCCCGGTCCGGGGCGACCTGGGCGAAGGCGCCGAAGATCACGTCGATGGTGCGCATGATGTTCTCGGTATAGCCCGACACCGGCGCGGGCGGCACGGCGGCCAGGATCGAGCCCTCCGGGATGACGAAGGCGACCGGCTCCAGACAGCCGGCGCTGGTCGGCACCTCGTTGAAGATGTGCTTGAGCGCAACGAAGGACGCCGCCACCGTGGTCGCCCGCGAGACGTTGAGCGGCCCCTCGCAGGAGGGCGCTGAACGCGAGAAATCGAGCCGCATCCGCTCGCCGTCGATCGTCAGGTCGAGGGCGATTTTGAGCGGGGCGGCGCTGCGCCCGTCGTTGTCGATATGGTCCTCGAACGAATAGGTGCCGTCTGGCAGGCCGGCGATGAGCGCGCGCATCTGACGGCTGGCGCGGGCGCGGATCTCGTCCATCGCACCGGCCACGATTTCGGCCCCGAAGACGTCCAGCAGGTCATGCATCCGGCGCGCACCCAGCTCCAGCGCGCCAAGCTGCGCGTTGAGGTCGCCATAGTTGCTGCGCGGCAGCCGGGCGTTGGCGAGCAGGATGTCGATCACGTCCCGGCGCATCGCGCCGGCCTCGCACAGCTTGACCGCCGGGATGCGCACGCCCTCCTGCATGATATCGGTCGCGCGCGGGTTGTAGTTGCCCGCCACGTTGCCGCCGACATCCAGCCAGTGTCCGACCGAGGCGAGGTAGCAGAACAGCGCACCGTCGCGGAAGAACGGCTTGATCAGCTTGATGTCGTTCAGATGGGTCGCGCCGTCATAGGGATCGTTCAGCAAATAGATGTCGCCCTCGGCCGGTCCGCCGTCTTCTTGCGCGCGCGCCATCGCCGCCTTGGTGGCGTAGCTCATCGCACCGATGAACACCGGCAGGCCGCGTTTTCCCATCGCCACCGTCTCGCCGTTGCGGGCGTGGTAGATGCCGTGGCTACCGTCGCGCGCCTCGGCGATGACGGGGCTGAACGCCGCGCGGAACAGGGTGGCGTCCATCTCATCGACGATCTGTTCGAGGCGGCCGCGGATGACCGCCAGGGTGACTGGATCAATGGCCGGGTTCGACATTGCCGGCGTGATTTTGGCACACCGGTCCTGGGTGCGCTACGGCGCGGCGGCGTAGTCGCGCGCGGCCGCTGCGGCGCTGATATAACCCAGCGCCACATCGCGCGCGACCGTTTCCCGGCGGCGCTCGCCGGGCGGGCCGAACCCGCCGCCGCCGGGGCTCAGGATACGCACCTTCTGGCCGCGCTTGAGGACGGCGCCGAACAGCTTGGCCGCCATCTCCGGGCTGCGCCTGCCGTCCTCGGTGTCGTAGAGGATCCGGTTCGGCGCGCCCGGCCGGCCGCCGAGGACGCCGGGCGGGGCGAAGGTGCAGCGTTCGCCGAGCACGGCCAGATCGGCGGCATCGGCCAGCACCTCGATCTCGTAGACCGCGCCGAGCCCGCCGCGGTGCCTTCCCGGCCCGCCGCTGTCCGGCCGCAGCGCCCATTGGGTGAACAGGACCGGAAAGGCCGCCTCGAAGATCTCCACCGGCGGGATGCTCGCCATCGAGATCGGCGCATTGCCGTGATTCAGCCCATCGCCGCACGGGTGCCCACCGTGCCCGCCCCCGAAAAAGGTGAACAGGATCCACCGTCGGTCGCGCGTCGGCGTGCTGCGCCCCGACAGCAGCAGCGCGTTGATCGTCCCGTAGGAGGCGCCGTTGACCCTGTCGGGCGCGACCTGGGCGAAGGCGCAGAACATCACGTCGATCATCCGCAGGACGGTCTCGGTATAGCCGGACACCGGCCTGGGCGGGACGGCGGCGAGCACGCTGCCCTCGGCGATGACATGGGTGATCGGCGCCATCACGCCGGCGTTTGCAGGCAGTTCGCGGAAGATGTGCTTGAGCCCGACGAAGGTCGCCGCGATCGCCGTCGGTCGGGAGATGTTGAGCGGGCCGGCGCACGCCGCCGCGCTGCGCGAGAAATCGAGCGTGAGCGTCTCGCCTTCGATCACCAGGTCGAGCGCGATGCGGACCGGCGCGGCGGTGATCCCGTCGTTGTCGAGCCAGTCCTCGGCGCTGTAGGTGCCATCGGGCAGTGCGGCGATCTCCGCGCGCATTAGCCGCTCCGCGCGCGCGGTGATCTCGGCCATCGTTGCGGACACCGTGGCCGCGCCGTAATCGGCGATCAGCGCTTCCAGGCGGCCGGCGCCGAGCTCGAGCGCGGCAAGCTGGGCGTTGATGTCGCCATAGGCGCTGACCGGCAGGCGCGAATTGGCGCAGATGATGCGTACCACATCGGCGTCCGTCCGCCCGCCGGCGACCAGCCTCACCGGCGGGATGCGCACGCCCTCCTGCATCGCGTCGCGCGCGCGGGGGTTGTAGTTGCCCGGCACGCTGCCGCCGATGTCCTGGTAATGACCGACCGAGGCCAGGATGCAGAACGGCGCGCCGTCGTGGAAAAAGGGACGCACCAGCTTGAAGTCGTTGAGGTGCGTCGCGCCTTCGTAAGGGTCGTTGGACAGGTACACCTCGCCCGGAAAGGGGCCGCCGTCGGCCGCGGCACGGGCCATTGCGTGGCGTGCGGCAAAGCTCATCGCGCCGACGAAGATCGGCAGGCCCGCCTTGCCCTGGACCAGGGTCTCGCCGGTGCGGGCGTCGTAGATGCCGTGGCTGCCGTCGCGCGCCTCGGCGATGACGGGGCTGAACGCCGCGCGGAACAAGGTGGCGTCCATCTCATCGACGATCTGTTCGAGGCGGCCGCGGATGACCGCCAGGGTGGCGGGGTCGGTCGTTGCCGGGGGTGCCGGGGCGGGGCGTTGCATCGCGGCGCGATGATGGCATAGTGCGCCCATCGTGTCAGGGAGCGCAGCGATGGAGATCCGCAAGCTGGTCAGCATCGTCGAGGAGACCCGCACGGAGCTTGGCCGGGCGATCGCACCGCCGACTCGCCAGGCCGCGGCGGTCGCGGTGATCGCCAACCCCTATGCCGGGCGCTACGACGAAGCGCTGGAGGCGCTGCAGGCCGCGGGCGCGGAGCTCGGCGACATGCTGGCGCGCCGGGCGATCACGGCGCTGGGCATCGACGGGGCGGCAGTGCACAGCTACGGCAAGGCGGCGATCGTCGGCGAGAAGGGCGAGCGCGAGCATGCCGCGGCCGTCCTGCATCCCCGGCTCGGCCGCCCGGTGCGCGAGATCGTCGGACCGGCCGGATCGATCATGCCCTCCACCAAGAAGATCGGCGGCCCCGGCACGGTCATCGACTGTCCGTTGCACCACAAGGACGACATGTGGAAGTTCAGCCACTTCGATTCGATGGCGATCTCGCTCGCCGACGCGCCCAGGGCCGAGGAGATCGTGGTGATCGTTGCAGTCAGCGACGCCGGCCGTCCGGCCCACCGGGTCGGGGCGGACGTTAAGGTCGCCGACGTCATGGCCGGCGCACAATAGGACGGCGGCCGATCGGCGCGCCGGTTTCGGACGGGTCCGCAGGTCCGGTGTCGCTGCTGCGGCCGTTCCGCGCGTTGATGCCCGCGCGCGGCTGCGCCCAGGCCGTCGCCGCGCCGCCCTATGACGTGCTGACCCGCGCCGAAGCCAAGGCGCGTGCCGCCGCCAGTCGGCAGAGCTTCCTCCACGTCTCCCGGCCCGAGATCGACCTGCCCGAGGCGACGGCTGCGGACGCGCCCGAAGTCTACGCCAGGGCGGCCGAGAACATGGCCTGGCTGCGCGCCAGGGGCGTGATCGCCCGAGCCGAGATGCCGAGCCTTTACGTCTATCGCGCGACGTGCGGCGATCATTCGCAGACCGGTGTCGCCGGCGCGGTCTCGGTGGCGGACTATCGGGCCGGGCTGGTCCGCCGACACGAGCAGACCCGCCCCGACAAGGTTGCCGACCGCGCGCGGCAGATCGAAGCCGTCGGTGCGCATACCGGCCCGGTCATGCTCGCCCATCGCGGCGATCCGACGCTGGCGCGCGCCGTTGCCGCCATCGCCGCCGGGGAGCCGGCGCTGAGTGCCTCGCTCGACGGGGTCGATCACGACGTATGGCTGCCCTCGGCGGCGCAGGCCGCATCCCTCGGCGGGGCCGCCGGCCGGCTGTCGGCGCTCTATATCGCCGATGGCCATCACCGCTGCGAGGCCGCGGCGCTCCCCACCGCCGCCGGCCGGGGCGGACAGGCGCGCTTCCTGGGCATCGCCTTTCCCGAGAACGCGTTGCGGATCCTCGGCTACCATCGCCTGGTGCGCGATCTCAACGGCAGGAGGCCCGAAGACCTGCCGGGCGCGCTCGCCGCCTGCTACGACATCGCCCGGTCGGCTACGCCGGTCCGGCCGGACCGGCGCCACCTCTTCGGCATGTATGTCGCCGGGCGCTGGCATCGGCTTGCGTTGCGCATCGCGCCGGCCGAAGACGCCGATCCGGCCGCGCGGCTCGACGTCACCATCCTGTCGCGTACGATCCTCGCGCCGATCCTGGGGCTCGGCGATCCGCGGCACGACGACAGGATCGCTTTCGTCGGCGGCCGGGCAGGGCTCCGGACGCTGGCCGACAGGGTCGACAGCGGCGAGATGGCGGTCGGCTTCGCGCTCTACCCGACCGCGCTCGCCGACCTCTTCGCCGTCGCCGATGCGGGCGGGGTGATGCCGCCGAAATCGACCTGGTTCGATCCCAAGCTCGCCGACGGGCTGTTGTCGCTGCCGCTCAACTGAACGGCGTTGCCGGGCGCGGCGACATCCACGATCCGATGGGGCGATGCGTGGATGCCCAGCGTCTTCAGCGGCGCCGCGCCGATCACCCGGAACCCGTGGCGGATGCCGGGCCCGACGACCAGGCTCACCCCGGGCTCCAGCGTTGCGATTCCGCCGTCGGCCGACCACGCCTCGCCCCGCCCCTCGAGCACGGTAATCACCTCTACATAAGGGTGGGCATGGTCCGGCGTCGCATAGCCCGGCGGCGAGATCTGGATGCCGAGGCGGATCGGCGTCGATCCCGCATCATCGCCGACCAGGGTTTGGTATGTCGCACCGCCCGGGAAGACCTCCCTGGCGACGTCGTCGTGGCTGATGCGCTTCATCGCTTCCATTTCTCGTCCCCCGGCTTGCGTCGTCCGGCGCCATCATCGCCCGGAATCCGTTCCCGCGACAGGGCGGTTCGCAAACCCATCCGTCGTCTGGCTGTCGCTAACACGGGATATGTCCGGTCGATGTACCAGATGATCTGTCCGGTCTTGGAAGGCGTCCAGGTCATGGAGTGGTCTGGATGCCTCGGACGGAGCGGGCACAGGGGCTGAGATCGATGAAGTGCGCGGAGGTTGATTGCCGCACCCCGGCAAGGGCGTTGCGCCGGGCCGAGGCGGCGGAGATCCTGGGCGTCTCGGAACGCGCCTTCCGGCGCTCGCGCGATCGCTTCGCGGCCGACGGGGCGGGGAAGGTCTCTACGACCGCCTGCTTGGCCGGATCTCGGCCCTACGCCCCGGCGCGCACCGTCTCGAACGACAACACCGTGCGCGACGGGCGCCGTATCCTGCAGCGCCCCGCCAACCGCCGCCACCGCGTCAAGGCCAAGTCCGGGCGCGCGCATATCCCGACGGCACGCCGGCCGTCTTCCA
>CAYFYS010000005.1:0-15977 GCA_964347365.1 uncultured Rhodospirillaceae bacterium
CTGGCCGCTGCGGAGGGCGCGCGCGCAACGGCCTTCGCAGGCACCGGCCGGACCGCGCACTCGGTCGGAAACCTGGCCGCGCGGGGCATCGCCGCGCATCGCTTCGACGGCCGCTCTCCGATGGCCGAGGCCGCCGCCGTACTGTCTGGCGCCACCCATCTTCTAGCGTCGGTCCCGCCGGGCGAAAGCGGCGATCCCGTGCTCGCCCACCATGGCCACGACATCGTCGCCTGCGCGGCGCTGGGGTGGATCGGCTACCTGTCGAGCACGGCGGTCTACGGCGACCGCGACGGGTCCTGGGTGGACGAGACCGCAGCGCCCGATCCCCGCAGCGAGGCCGGTGCGCGCCGGCTGACCGCCGAGGCCGCGTGGCTCGCGCTGGGCGCGGCGCACGACATTCCCGTCCACGTCTTCCGTCTGGCCGGGATCTACGGGCCGGGTCGCAACCCGCTGGCCCGGCTTCGCGCCGGCACCGCGCGGCGCATCGTAAAGCCGGGCCAGGTGTTCTCGCGGATCCATGTCGCGGACATCGTCGGCGTCCTGATGGCCTCGATGGCGCAGCCACGCGCCGGGGCGGTCTACAACGTCTGCGACGATCTGCCGGCAGCCCAGTCCGATGTCGTCGCCTACGCCGCCGGCCTAGCCGGAATCACGCCGCCCGCGGCCGAACCCTTCGAGACTGCCGCGCTGTCGCCGGCGGCGCGGCGCTTCTATTCCGAGAACCGCCGGGTGTGCAACCGCCGGATTAAGCAGGAGCTCGGCGTCGCGCTGCGCTATCCGAGCTACCGCGAGGGGCTAGCGGCCGAGTAAGGCGCGGAACTCGGCGCTGGCCACCGTAAGCATGGCAAGATCGACCGCCCCGGATGCGCGCAGCTCCGCCACCACCGCCTCGGCACGGGCGATCCGCGCCCGGTGGCTCGCGCACCATGCCGCGACCGCACCGCCGGCAGGGTCGCCTGGGAGGTCGTCCATGATTCGCGACGTCAACTCGCTCTGCCGGGCATGAAGGTCCTCGACGATCGCCGCGGCGGCCATCGCATGCCAGTCGGTCTCCGCCGGCAGGGCGTCGGCGGCCTGGCGCAGCCAATCGAGACTCAGCCGATGGCCGACCCCGAAATAGATCTCCGCGACGTCAGCGACAAGGTGCCCACGATCGGCGGCGATGCGCACGATATCGCAGCCGGAAAACAACGCCGCCAACCCGGCGATGCGGCGGGCAAGCGCCTGCGGGACGCCTTGCGCGCGGTAACGCTCCGCCACCGCCTCGATTTCCGCACCGAGCTCGGCGGGGATCAGCCTGTCCAGCGCCTCCGCCAGCTCGGCAATGCCGGCGCCGTACAGGCCGACCGCGCCGCTCACGTCCAGCGGTCGGGGTCCGTTGCGCAGCAGCCAGATCGTCACCCGCTCGATCAGCCGATGGATGTCGAGATTGAGGCTGGTCTGCACCGCCGCTGCGACCGCGTTGTCCAACGCCTCGATTTCCGCCCAATACGTCCGCAGGCCGAAGATCCCGCGGGCGATGAGATAGGCCTTGGCGATCTCGACCGGCGGGGCGCCGGTCCTCTCGCCGACCTCGGTGGCGAAGCTGGGGCCGGCCCGGTTGGTGAGGCTGTTGGTGAGGTAGGTCGCGCTGATCTCGCGCCCCAGCCTGTGGTCGGGGACGAAGGCGGCGAATCGCACGCGCAGCCTCTCCGGGAAGTAGAGGATCGCATCCTGCACCAGGAAAGGATCGTCGGGCACGTCGCTGGCCAGGATTTCGTCGTAGAGCGTCATTTTGGCATAGGCCAGGAGGACGGCGATTTCCGGCCGGGTGAGACCGACCCCAGCGGCGCGGCGTTCGGCCAGCGTCTCGTCGTCGGGCAGGTATTCGACCGCGCGATCGAGCCGACCGGCCCGTTCGAGTGCCCGGATGAGCCGCGATGCGCCGCCGATCAGAGCGCTTCCCTGCGCCTCGGCATGGGTGATCGCCATGGATTGGCGGTAATTGTCCATCAGGACGCGACCGGCGACCTCATCGGTCATCTCGCCCAGCAGCCGGTCGCGCTCCTGGCGTGACAGCGCGCCGGCCGCGATCGCCCCGTCCAGAAGGATTTTGATGTTGACCTCCTGGTCGGAGGTCGACACGCCGGCCGAATTGTCGATGAAGTCTGTGTTGATCCGGCCTCCGGCAAGGGCGTAGGCGATCCGGCCGCGCTGCGTGCAGCCGAGATTGGCACCCTCGCCGACGACCCGGCAGCGCAGCGCCTGGGCATCGATCCTCAGGGCGTCGTTGACCCGGTCCCCAACCTCGGCGTGGGCCTCGTCCTGCGCCTTGACATAGGTGCCGATGCCGCCGAACCACAACAGATCCACCGGCGCTGCAAGCATCGCCCGGATCAGGGCGTTGGGGGTCATCGTCTCGTCATCGGGCAGGCCGAGGCAGACCCGCATCTGCGATGTGATCGCGATCGATTTCGCGCCGCGCTCGAAAACCCCGCCGCCCCTGGAGATCAACCCCGCCTGGTAATCCGACCACGAGGCGTGCGGCAGCGCGAACAGTCGCTCTCGCTCGCGCAGGCCGGCGGCGGGGTCCGGGTCCGGGTCGATGAAGATGTGCCGGTGGTCGAACGCGCCGACCAGTTTCGTATGGGGCGACAGCCGCATTGCGTTGCCGAACACGTCCCCGCCCATGCCGCCGATCCCCACACAGGTAAAGTTCTGCGTCTGGGTGTCGATGCCGATTTCGCGGAAGTGACGCTTGACCGACTCCCACGCCCCGCGCGCGGTGATCCCCATCCTCTTATGGTCGTAGCCGGCCGACCCGCCGGAGGCGAAGGCGTCTCCGAGCCAGAAGCCGTAGTCGTGCGCAAGGCCGTTGGCGATGTCGGAGAAGCTCGCCGTTCCCTTGTCGGCGGCGACCACGAGATAGGGATCATCCCCATCGCGGCGGACGGTGCGCGGGGGATGGATCAGCCCGCCCGGCTGGAGATTGTCGGTCAGGTCCAGCATGCCTGCGATCATCGTCCGGTAGCAGGCGATCCCCTCCTCCTGGAGGGCTTCGTGCCCCCCGCCTTTCGGCAGCCGCTTGACCACGAAGCCGCCCTTGGCGCCGACCGGCACGATGACGCTGTTCTTGGTCATCTGGGCCTTCATCAGGCTCAGGATCTCGGTACGGAAATCCTCGCGCCGGTCCGACCAGCGGATGCCGCCGCGCGCCACCTTGCCGCCGCGCAGATGGATCGCCTCGACCCGTGGTGCGTAGACGAAAATCTCCACCAGCGGTGCCGGCGCGGGCAGGTCCTCGACCGCGCGCGAATCGATCTTCAACGACAGACAGGGCTTCGGCTCATCGTCCGCACCGGTCTGGTAGGCGTTGGTCCGCAGCGTCGCCAGCACAACGTTGAGGTAGCGGCGCAGGATACGGTCCTGGTCAAGGTCGGCGACCGCATCGAGCGCAGTCTCGATCTCCTCGCGCAGCGACTCGATCCTGCGCGCGCGCGCCGCTTCGGCATCCGGATCGAACATGGTCTCGAACAAGGCGAGAATCGATCGCGCGATCTGCGGGTTGGCCGCCAGCGTGGCCTCCATATAAGCTTGGCTGAACGGGATCGCCGCCTGGCGCAGATACTTGCAATAGGCGCGCAGAATCGACACCTGCCGGCCATCGAGGCCGGCCGCAGCGACCAGCGCGTTGAAGCCGTCGTCTTCCACCGCCCCGCGGAAGACTTCGGTGAACAGGGCCTCGAAGCTCGCTTTGACCCGATCCAAATCGATGCTTCGGCCGGGCTTGGTGTCCAGCCCGAAATCGTGCAGCCAGATCGCGCGGGGCGCACCGTCCCGGAGGATTCGATGGGGGATTTCATCGACCACCCGAACGCCCATGTTCTCCAGGATCGGCAGGCCGTCGGACAGCGGCAGCGGAACGCCAGGGCGATAGACCTTGAACCGGACCCGATTGGCCGGCTCCCCGTCGCCGCGATAGAGATCGGCGGCAATCGCGTCGGTCTTGAGCACTTCCTCGATCTTGGCGATGTCGTCCAGGGCGCTGTCGGCGCCGTTGCGCTCGCGGTAGCCCGCCGGGAAGGCATCGGCGTAGAGATCGAAGATTTCCAGACCGTCGGCCTCGCCGCGGGCCGCGACAAGGGCGTTGCGCAGATCGTCCCGCCAGTCGCGCCCGGCCTCGATCAGGCGTCGCTCGATCTCCTGAAGATCGGGATCGCCGGCGTGGTCGCGCTCGATCCGGACGATGAACTGCAGCCTGGCGTGGGGCGAATCGGAGACCTGAACGTAGAAGATCGTCACCGGCCCGCTGAAGCCGTCCTCGACGATCTGCTGCATGCGCTCGCGCAACTGTGTGGTGTAGCGCTCGCGCGGCATGTAGATCAGGCAGGATACGAACCGCCCGAACGGATCGCGACGGACGAACAGCGCCACCCGCTGACGCCCCTGGAGAGCGAGAACGCCGAGAACGGTCGCCAGAAGCTCGTCGTCCGAATATTGGAACAGGTCATCGCGCGGAAGCGATTCCAATATGTTGCGCACCGCCATCCCGTCGTGGCTGGCGGGCTGGAAGCCGGTACGCCCGATCACGGTGTCCACCTTGCGGGACAGCAGGGGGATGTTCGTCAATGCCTGGTGATAGACCGCAGACGTGAACAGCCCGACGAAGATCCTCAGGCCCGCGGGCGCGCCTCGGGCGTCGAGCTTCTTGACCATGACCGTGTCCAGGTGCACCGCCCGGTGCACGCGCGAGCGGCCGTTGGCCTTGGAGACCAACACCACGCGGGGCTCCAGCATGTAGGCCGCAACGTCGGCGGGAACGCGCGCGCCGTCGGCCAGCCCGGTCAGCACGCTGCGTTGCGGATCGCGCAGCACGCCGAGACTGGGCGCGGGCACGAGCCGCAGCGTCGTGCCGTCGCCGTCGTGTGCAAAATCGTATTCGCGGTAGCCGATGAAGGTGTAGTTGTCCGCGCCCAGCCAGCCCAGGAACGTTGCGGCCTCCTTGAGATCGACATCGGGAGCCGGCGGGGGGTTGTCCTCGAACGACGCGGCGAGATCAGCGGCCCGCAGCCGCATCGCCCGCCAGTCCCCGACCGTGGCACGCACGTCCCGCAGGACGCTTTCCAGGCTCTCCTGAAGCCGCTCCAGGGTTCCAGGCCGGCGCAGCTCGGTGATCTCGAAATACATCACCGATTCGGCGGTCGCGGCATCGCCGGTCGTGGCGGGATCGACCAGAGACACCAGATGTCCGGTGCGGTCGCGCCGGACATGGACGACCGGATGGATCACCTGGTGGATCGACAGGCCCTGCCGGTTGATCTCCGCTTCAATCGAATCGACCAGAAAGGGCATGTCGTCGTTGACGATCTCCACGATCGTATGCGGCGAGGTCCAGCAGTCCCTTTTTTCATCGGGATTGAACACACGGACGCGGGGCAGGCCGTCCTGGCGCCAGCCCAGCAGCCGCCACGTCGACAGCGCGCCGCCGACCAGAGCCTGCTCGGTGCGCGACAGCAGATCGGCCGGCGCGACTTTCGCGTAGAACCGCTCGAGAAATCGCGCGGCCTCGACACCTTCCCGATCCCGGACCTGGGCAACCAGCGACTCGATGCACGCGGCCTTGGTCTGGATCTCGTTCGGCATCCCCCAGCCCCCTGCCACGCCCGGCCCACGCCCACACGCGCCCAACGCCGGCGGCAGATCCCGTCGCGCGGCCCGGCGCGGCACCATCGGCGCGATACGACGTGCGGGCTGAACGATATAGTAGCGCAGTTTCGGCAGCAGCACGGTGTGCGCGGTCGATCATCGGAACGCGGCTGTTTTGGCAACACTCCCGGCGCGGGGCGGATTTCCGATCGTCGAGGCGCTGTTCATCACCGTCTGGATCCTCGAGCTGGTCCGGATCCTGGCTCCCGGAGTCGGCCTGGGGCCGGTCCCGGGAGCGGCGATGGCGGCCCTGTTCGCGGTGGCGCTGTGCAACCTGCGCCGACCGTCGGCCGTGCTGGTGGGGGTGCTCGGTACGGCGGCGCTGGCGACCGCCGCATTCCGGGAGGATTGGCAGGCGCTGGCTGACGGGCTCGAATCGGCGAGCGTGTTCGTCGCCTTCTTCGGCACCCTCATCGTCCTGCGCGCAACGGCCGAGCGCCGGCCGGAAACCACCCGCGCACGGACGCTCTTCGCCGCGCTGCCGGCCGACCAGCGGGCCGGCGCGACACTCTACGGCGCCCATGTCACCGGCGCGGTGCTCGTGGTGGGCGCCCATGCGGTGATGTCGCCGATCTACGGCGCGAAGGCGCCGGCGGCGGCGCGGTTCGCCGGAGCGGTCATGTCCCAGCGCGGACTGGGTCTGGCCGGGCTCTGGTCACCGTTCTGGGTGGCGATGGTGGTGGCCTATCAGCACCTGCCCGACGTGCCGCTGTGGTCGATCATGGGCCTCGGCACGGCGCTTGCGGTCCCCGGCCTCCTGATCGGTCAGGTGATGGCGGGGCGGGCGCGCTGGGAAGGGCTGGCGGCGCTACTGCCGGTGGTGCCCTCGGTCCTGATCGCGGCGTGCGCGGTGGTGATGCTGGCCAGTTTCACCCCGCTGCGCCCGCTGGAGGCGCTGGTGACCGGTATCCCGATCCTTTGCCTGGCGGCGCTTTCCCAGGCCGGAAGCAGGACGGTGGCGGACATGGTGCGCACCGCGATCGCCCGGACGCCGACCGTCCAGGGCGAGCTTGCGCTGGTGACGTGCGCATTCGTGCTCGGCCGGGTGTTCGTGGGCGGCCTGGAGGGCATCGACGCGGCGGCCCTTCTGAGCGCCAACATGCCGCCGCCCACGGTGGTGATCGCCGCGGTCATCGGCGTGCCGACGCTGTTGGCGATGATCGGCATCCATCAGATCGTCTCCATCACCGTCCTGCTGGTCCTGTTGGTGGAGATCCCCTCGGGCGTCGCCGATCTGGTGCTGATGGAATCGGCGTTGATCGCCTGGGCGTTCGCCTCGATGGTCGGCTTGTCGGCGATTTCCACAATCGCCGCAGCAAGCCTGTTCGCGGTCCGTTTGGAACGTCTGGCCTGGGGACCCAATGTCGGGTTCGTTGCGGTCTTCGGGCTGGTGGCGATTGCGGCGCTATCTCTGATCAACCGCGCGATCTCGTGATGGACATCCCGGCAATCCCCGGGCGATGATACCCGCCCGGCCGGCGGCACGTCCCGGAAGATGGAACCGAGAAAGGATCACGCGATGCAAAGGACTGCGATCTCACGCGGCCATGCGGTCGTTGTTCAGCCCGACGAGGGCGCGAGCTACTGGCAACCCCTGCCGGCCAACGGCTACGCCGAACCGAAGCTGACCCCCGACAGCACCGGCTTTGAAGGGCTGTCGGTAGGATTTCAGACCATCGCGCCGGGCTGCCATGTCCACGCCCACTCCCACCCCGCCAACGCCGAGTTCCTGACCTGCTTCTCCGGCCGTGGCCGCATTCTGGTCGACGGGGTAGCGCACGCCTTCACGCCGCGCACGACCTGTTTCCTCGGCAGCGAGGTCAGCCACGAGATCCGCAACGACGGAGACCAGCCGCTGGTCCTCCAGTGGGTGATCGCACCCGGCGGCCTGGAGCGGTTCTTCGCAGCCGTCGGACGGCCGCGCCAAGCCGGCGAGGAGACGCCCGAACCGTTCGCGCGCAACCCCGATGCGCCACACCACTACACCTGAATCTTGTTTGTACACATACAATATTTCGCGTAGCATCCACCGTCTCGGATTTCCAGCCTCGGGAGAGGCGACATGGCTTTCGTTCGCAACGCCTGGTACGTCGCGGCGTGGTCCAGCGAACTTGACCGGTCCCTCACACGCCGGACCATACTCGGCGAGGCCGTGGTCATGTTCCGGACCGAGGACGGCGCCGTGGTGGCGTTGCGCGACCGCTGCCCGCACAGGCTGCTGCCGCTGTCGCGCGGAAAACTGATCGGCGATCGGCTCCAATGCGGCTATCACGGCCTGGTCTTCGACCGCACCGGGGCCTGTGTGCGGGTTCCCGGCCAGGAGGTGATCCCGCCCAACGCCCGCGTGTGCTCCTATCCGATGGCCGAACGGCTCGGCCTGGCCTGGATCTGGATGGGGGCGCCCGACCGGGCGGACGAAAGCGAGATCTACGATCTGCCGGAATACCACCGCTCGGACTGGGGCGTGGCAAACGGGGATGCGCTGCACGTTGCAGCTGACTATCTGCTGCTCTGCGACAATCTATGCGACCCCAGCCATGTCGAATACGTCCACCCGACGACACTCGGCAGCCCGGACAGCGAAGGGGTCTCGGTGGCGTTCGAGGACCGAGGCTGGGGGGTGACGACCCACCGCTGGACGCTCGATTCCGAGCCCGTCGGGCTGGCCAGGGCATTCGGCAATTTCCCCGGCAGGGTCGACCGCTGGCAGTACTACCACATGCACACGCCCTCGATCGCGATCATCGACTTCGGCACCGCGCCGGCCGGGGTGGGCGCGCGCGGAGGCAACCTCGAGGGCGCGATCCGGCTGTATTCGTGCCATTTCATGACGCCGGAGACCGACAGGAGCTGTTACGACTACTGGCTGCACGTGCGCAACTTCGCGCCGGAAGACCCGAGCGTGGGCGAAGGCATCTCCGAGCAGTTCCGGGTCGCGTTCGCCGAGGACAAGCTGGTGCTGGAGGACATCCAGCGCGAGGAGGACGTCTATGAGGGCGGACCACGCGTGGGGCTGGACCTCGACGCATCCGCTGCTCTGTTCCGGCGCAAGATCGTCGAGCGCGTCCGGGCCGAGGCCTGAGCCGGTTCAGAGATCGCCCTCAGCCCCGCGGGGGCATGGACGGCGCGGCGCTCACTTGGCCCAGATCGAGATGTCGGCGAGATAGGCGCGCGTTGCGCGATCCAGCGGATAGAACAGAGCGCCATCGCGGCCGAACCAGCGATCGTAAAGGGCCTCGTAACGGCCGCCGAAATCTTCCACGCGATCGAACATCTCAACCAGGGTCCGGTTGACCAGATCGCGCCAGCGGCTGTCGTTCTGCGGCAGGACACAGGCCAGGGTCTCCGTCGCCAGCGGGCGGGTCCTGGGCAACAGCACGACGCTGCGCCGCGGGGTGCTGCGCGCGCTCAGCCCGAGCAGGACGACACCGACATTGGCCACCCCCTCGACCTCGCCGGTCTCCAGCCCGCGCATCGCAACGCCCATGTTGGCATAGATCCCCAGACCTGCCGCCGGCAGCCGGTCCCGCAAGACGTCCACTGTCGTGGTACCCTTGACCACGCCGATCTGCAACCCGCCGAGATCCGCTGCGCGTCCGGCGTTGACGCGATAGACCATCACCCGGGTACCGTCGCGGAAGAACGGCAGAGAGAAATCCACCAGACGCTCCCGCCGCCACGTCGGCGTGGTGATGCCGCAGACGATGTCGATTTCCCCGGCCGCAACCCGCTGCAGCCGATCGCTCGGGGTGACTTCGAAAAGCTCGAGCCGGACGGCCCGGCCGAGCGTCCTGCCAGCGGCCTTGCGGATCTCCGTGAGCAGGTCGACGGAGAAACCCTCAAATGTTCCGGAGTCGGTCTTCTGGGCGAACGGCGCAGCGCTCGCCCTGGTGCCGGCGCGCATCACGCCATCGGCCGCGATGCGGTCCAGAACCCCGGCCACCGCGCCGGCTCCGGCCTGCGCCCCGGTCAAGCCGGCCAGCATCAGCGCCGCCGCCATTCGCCGGGCACGCTGCAAACCATCGGCTCGCGGTCTCAACCCTGGTTCCTTTCCGCTGCGGACAATTTGCGCTACAGGCATTGCCAATCCGGACCGCCAAGGCTAGGGTGGCCGCGGTCTCCGGCAGCATAGTGATCCGGCTGCTTCGCAGACAAGCCCCGACGGGGCAAGGCCGACGGAGGGACCATGGCCGCGAAGAGCCACGCTGCCACCGCCCTGGACGACGACGGGCACACACCGCAAGCCCAGGTGCCCGATATGCCGGGCAGCTACGAATCCTACATCTCTTCCGGCCTCTACGATCAACGCTACCCGCATCCGAACAGGCGCACGCTGCGGACCATGCTGCGCACGCTGCCTGCCGGAGGCCGTTTTCTCGATTTCGGCGCCGGCACCGGACGCTACACCCTGCCGTTGATGGAACAGGCCGGGGCGAACGGCGTGGCTTACGATGTCTCCCCGGCGGCATGCCGGGCGATTGCAAAGCGCCTGAGCGCGTTCATCGACCGCGGACGGCTCGTCGTGCGCGACGGCGAACCAGCCGCGCTGGCGCGTGAATATCGAGGGGCGTTCGACCTCGCCCTGTTGACGTTCGGGGTCCTCGGGCACGTCGCCAGACGCGCGGAGCGCTTGCGCCTGTTGGGCGCCATACACGAGATGCTGAAGCCGGACGGCGTCCTGATCCTCGGCCTGCCGAACGCGTGGCGGCGGTTCCGTGCCGAACAGCGCGCGGCGGCCCCTCTGGTGCAGATCGGCACGCTCGAGCCCGGCGACGTCCTTTATACCCGCGGTCGGGGTGCCGATGAGATCCAGATGTTCTACCACCTGTTCCGTCCCTGCGAGGTCCGCGGCGATCTCACGGCAGCCGGTTTCCGGATGGAGAGCATCGCACCGGAAAGCATGCTGCCCGAACGGGTCGTCGTCGGCAGCATGCCGGTACTCGGCTGGCTGGACGACTTGGCGTGCCGGATCGCACCTGCCGCCAGCGGATACGGCTTCTTGATCATCAGCCGGCCCGAGGGCCCCGACGCCTCGTGAGCGCGACCCGCCACTGGCGCCCCCGTTGGTGTACGGGCCTTGCGCTTCTTGTGGCCATGGCATGGTTCTGCGGCACGGCCGCGGCCGATCGGCTCGAGGAAATCCGTGAACGCGGCCATCTGATCGCCGGGGTCAAGGCCGATTACCGGCCCTTCGGCTTCCGCGATGCGGACGGCAACCTGATCGGCTACGACACCGATGTCGCGCGCGCGATGGCCGAGGCGATCGGCGTAGAGGTGCAGTTGACGCCGGTGACCAGCGCCAACCGGCTCCAGAAACTCCAGCGTGACGAGATCGACATCGTCATCGCCACGCTGGGCGACACCCGCAGCCGCCGCGGACTGGTCACCATGATCGAGCCGCAATATTACGGCGATGGCGCCAACGTTCTGCTGCGGCCGGATGCGCGGATCTCCAGCTGGCAGGATCTGCGCGGCCGCAAGCTGTGCAGCGTCCAGGGTTCGTTGTGGAACCGCCTCGCCCGCGAACGGCTCCTGGTCGAGCCGATTTCACTCAACTCCACGCGCGAGGCCGCACTGGCACTTCGCAACGCACACTGCGTCGGCTGGCTGTACGACGAGGTCAACCTGTTGAACGCGCTGGCGAGCGGAGACTGGGAGGGCTACCGCGTGTCGCTGCCGACGCGCTTCGTCTCGCCCTGGGCGGTCGCCATCGCCAAGGAGGAAGCGGGCGGCCGCCTCGACCGGCTGCTGGGTGACACGCTAGCCACCTGGCATCGCAGCGGTTTCCTGCAGGATCTGGAGAAGCGGTGGGGGTTGCCGCCCTCGCCCTATCTGCGGAACGCCCGGTCGACCTGGCAGGAGACCGACGAGGCCGGCGAGTTCCGCTGCCAGCGCGACGACGCCGGAAGATGGCCACTGGCCTGCCGTGAGGTCGCGCTGGTCGCCAGCAAGGACCTCGGCGGAATCTCCGGGATATCCTTGATGCTGATGGAGGCAACGGGCCTGGATGTCAGCCTGCTCTACGACCCGCTGGACCGCACGGTCTTCCTCTTCGGCCTGGGCTTGACGGGCGCGCTGTCCATCGGGACGGTGGTGGGCAGCATCGTCCTGGGCGCGATTTTCGGCTGGGTGATGCATCGCCGGATACCGGTCCTTGCCGGCTTCCTGCAGGCGTTCTGCGCGGTGTTGCGGATGACGCCGCCGCTGTTGCAGCTCTACGTCGTCTTCTTCGGGCTCGGCGGCGTCGTGCTCGCGCTCGGCTTCTCGCTCGACGCCTTCACGGTCGCATCGGTGGTCCTGTCGCTCTACGCCGCGGCCAGCAACGCCGTCTCGTTCGCCCTGGCGGCAGACGTTGCCGCCGGCACGGGCAACCCGCTGCGCTTCAGGATCGATGAATTCCACCGGGCGCTGCACCTGTGTCACGCCGCGGTGCTGGGCAATTCGGTCAATGTCGTCAAGGCGACCGGTATGGCCAGCACCCTGGCGCTGCCGGAGCTCATCCATGCCAGCACCGCCATCGTGGCCGAGAAAGGCAACGACAGCGTGATGATGAACGTGCTGCTCGTCTGCTACTTCGTGCTGGTCCTCCTGACGGCTCAGACCCTCCGAGTCTGGGAGCGGCGGAGCCGCGCAGCGTCATGATCGCGGGTACGCTCGAAGCGCTGGTGGCCTGGACGCCCTATCTCGCAACAGGGTTCGGCTGGAACATGGCCGTTTCGCTGGCCGCGATGGCGATCGGCACGCCGGTGGGGCTGCTGCTGGCAGTGATGCGGGGCGGCGCGTCCCGGAAGGTGAACGGGGGCGGCGCCGCGCTGACGGTGCTCGCTCGCAGCGCACCGACCTTCGTGATGCTGTTCTATCTCGCCTATGCCGTGCCGGGGACCATCGAGTTCTTCGGCCTCGTGGTGCCGGTGCCGGCCTGGATCAAAGCATCGCTCGCGCTGGCGATCGCAGTGGCCGGCTACGTGTCCGACAACGCACTGGCTGCGCTGCGTCACGTCAGACGCGGCGAGACCGCCGAAGCGCTCCTGTTCCTGCCCTCCTGGACGAGCTACTTCCTGATCATCGTCATGGCCTCGGCCACCGCTTCGGTCATCGGCGTGCCGGAACTCGTCCACCGGACCCAGACCGTGATCGGCGCGATCGACAGTGCCGAAATCTCGTTCTGGATCTATTTCTACGCAATGCTCTGGTTCCTCGCCTTCGCAGCCGCGGTGAGCTTGGTGATGCGGGGCCTGCGTGCGCGGCTGACGGCGCGTCAGTCGTGAGCCTTTCGCGACATCTATTGCTGATCGTCTCGGCGTCGGTCGGCGTTGCCATCCTCGGCGTGGCGGTGGCCCTGGGACTGCTCGCCCGCGATGCGCTGATCGACCAGGCGGAGAACGAGGCGCGGATGGTCGCCGGGCTGATCGCAAGCGAGGCCAACCGGGCCGGCGCGATCTCCGATGAGATCGACCGCGTCGTGACCCGCGAGAACGAGGCGCAGGCGATCGCGCTGGCTCACCTGGCCGAGGCCGCCAGAGAAGACGCGGAAGCGCTCGCCATCCACCTCGCCGAGATCACCGCGAGCAGCGTCATCGACGATATCTGGATATTGGACGCGACCGGCGTACCCGCGGCACGCGCCGTCAACGGGCTTCGCGATGCCGGCGCCGATGCGGCCTTGAAGGATATCGAAGGGCCGGTCCTTGGGACCCTCTTTTCGGGACGCCGTTTCTCCGTCACCCTGCGGTCGACACCGGGAGACGGGCCGGAGCGCCCGTTGCGGTATGTCGGCGTGCGCGGCCGCAACGGCCGGGTGGCGCTGGCGGGCAGCCTGGCGGACAAGACCACCCGCCTGCGCGAGACTATCGGCCTTGCGGCCGCGCTGGGCTCGCTCGTCGGGCAACCCGGAATCCGGGCGATCTGGGTGGTCGACGATTCGCTGGAGGTCAGAGCCGCCGTCGCCGACGGGCCGTATCGCGGCGCGCCGGAGCCCGCGTTCGTCGCCGCCGACCGGACGCTTGCCGGACGGGTGTTGAGCGCCGGCGCACAGTCCTTCCTGGGACAGAACGCGCTCCATGTCGGGGCGCCGATACTGGATCGCGGCGGCGTCGCGGCCGGGGTTGCCGTCATCCACATGCCGCGCGACCGGCTGGACCGGCTGCTTGCGGATTACCTCAGATTCGGTCTGGTGGTCGCGGCCGCCGCGTTCCTGGTCGGCTCGGTGACGGCGATATTCTCGGCGCGGCGCATCACCCGACCGATCATGGCCCTGACCCGGGCCGCCGAGGAGGTCGACCAGCGCAACTTCGTTCCCGAATCGCTCGATCGCGTCAGCCCGCGGCGGGACGAGCTGGGGCGGCTGGTCCGTGTCTTCCAGACGATGGCGCGCGTGGTCCAGGCGCGCGAGGAGCACCTGGAAGCCCTGGTTGCGGAGCGTACGCTCGATCTGGAGCGGAAGAACGCCCAGCTCGATGCAGCGAACCGGCGCATGGAGGATGAGCTCGCCATCGCGCATTCCCTGCAGGGCGCGATCCTGCCGAAGACGTTGCCGCAGAACACCGCCTACTCGGGATACGCCCTCATGACCCCGGCGCGCGAGATGGGCGGCGACTTCTACGACTTCTTCACCCTGCCGGACGGCCGGCTCGGCGTGGTGATCGCCGATGTCTCCGGCAAGGGCGTTTCAGCGGCGTTCTTCATGGCGATCGCACGCACGATCATGCGCAGCCTCGCACAGGACATCGACCGGGCCGGCGACTGCCTGCGCCTGGTCAACGGCGAGATCTGCGCACAACACCCCCACGACATGTTCGTGACGCTGTTCTACGGTATCCTGGATCCGTCGAACGGCCATTTCAGCTACGCCAACGCGGGCCACAACGCGCCGTTCCTGGTTCGCGGGAACGGCGCGATCGAGAACGTTCCGTTGACCGGCGGGGTCGCAATCGGCGTCCTTGCGGGCCTGTCCTATGACGAGAGCAGCCTGAGGCTTGCCGCAGGCGATACGCTGTTCCTTTATACCGACGGCATATCCGAAGCCATGAACAGGGACGGTGAGATGTTCGAGGAGGCGCGCATTCAGACCGTACTGTCGATCGGCCACGAGATCGCCGTAGACGCGGTGATCGACAACGTAACGCTTGCGGTCGCGGAGTTCGTCGGCGAGGCTCCGCCGTCCGACGACATCACATGTCTGGTATTGCGCTACAACGGCGAGGCCGCGTGAGCACGGCGTCGGTATCGGCCGCCATCAAGGCGGACCGCCGGCGTTGCGCGTATCCCTGGTCAAGGTGACGATATTTCGCCCGTCGCGGCGGCAATAGCGATACCCATCCATCATCTCGCGGACCAGGTGGATTCCCAGCCCGCCGACCGGCCGGTCCTGGAGGGCGGCGCCGGTATCGGGCCGTTCGATCTCGAACGGATCGAACGGTGCGGCATCGTCGGTGATCTCCACGACGATGACGCCATCATCCATGCGGACCGCGATATCGATGCGGTGCACGGTCCCTTCCTCATAGCCGTAGCTGAACGTGTTGGTCAGCAGTTCATCGACCGACAGGTTGACGGCATAGGCGACAGCCTGCGGCAGGCCATGCGCGGCGCAGAATCCGTCGATCCGATCCGCCGCAACGGCGATCTCGCGGAGATCGTTTTTCAACGAGATTTCGAGGACAGAGATTTCCGCGCACCCAGAACGAACGTTCCATCAAGTCCGGGGCAACCCGCAGATGCCGGTCCGGCCGCGACCGCCGCGCATCCGCGCGCCCATGGTGTTGCCTGAGATTGTGGTCCGGCCCCCTCCAGGGGTCAAGCGGTCGAGACGCCGGGCTGGTTCGCGCGGGCTTCACACACCCGTCTGGTCGTCTGGCACACCGGCGGTTCGTGCCACCACGGGCAGCGCGGCTTTCCGCGCCGGGCCGTGTTCCTTGGCGGTCGGTCGCGTGATGGTTTAAATTCGTCGTGACCGACCGACCGTTCGAGGAGAAGAACCGGTGGCCTCAATGCATTCGACCCACGATGCACCGGCGCAGACCGTCGCCCTGCCCGAAGCGTTCGCGAGGATGAACAACAACGTGCTCGATGACGCGATCCTGAAGAAGCTCGTCGATCCGGACGTCTATTATGCGTTCGCGCGGTGTCGGGCGACCGGGCTTCCGATGGACAAGGAGTTCGCCAATGCGTTGGCGAACTCCATCCGGGAGTGGGCGCTCTCGAGGGGCTGTGTCGGCTACTCGCACTGGTTCTCGCCGATACGCGGGCCGATTCACGGGGAGAAGCTGGAAACGTTCGTGGCGGTGGATTTC
>CAYFYS010000006.1:0-15674 GCA_964347365.1 uncultured Rhodospirillaceae bacterium
GTCCTCGGCCAGGCCCGCGACGACGACCAGCGTCGATGCGGGCCGGATGGTCATCAGCCCTTCATCCATGATCTGCTTTCGTCCACCGCGTACGCCGGCGAGGTTCTCCCTGCCGACGACATAGGTGGTGATCTTGACGATGTTGTCGAGCGAGCCGCCGTTCTCCTTGAGCGCCGCGTCGATGTTGAGGAAGGCTTGGCGGACCTGCGCGGCGGCGTCGCCCTTGCCGACGGTGTTGCCGTCTCTGTCGATGCCGACTTGACCGGCGAGGTAGATCGTCTTGCCGGCCTGGGCGACCCAGGAGAAATTGCCCGGAGGGGCGCAGACGCTGGCGGGGTTCGTGTAGCGGCGCGCGACCATGATCGTGCTTCCCTTCCTTCAGGCGGCGGTGCGCACGATGAAAGCATACCCGGGAGACGACCGCAAAGCCGCAGGCTGATATGATCGCTGCCTGATCGACCGGAACAGGAGCCGGCAATGGCCGGGCGGGCGCGTTTTCTGCGCGGTGGATACGCGGGCTATTGGAGCGCGCTGGACAGTCCGGCAGAGGACAGGGAACTGACCGGGGTCGGCCCCGGCACGCCTGGCGGGGAATATCTGCGCCGGTTCTGGCATCCGGTGGCGTTCACCGCCGATCTTGCCGACGTGCCGGTACGGGTGCGGATCCTCGGCGAGGATCTGGTGCTGTTCAAGGATCGGGCCGGGCGGATTGGTCTCCTGGGGTTGCATTGTAGCCACCGCGGAACCTCGCTCGAGTTCGGCATCATCCAGGACCACGGCATCATGTGCTGTTACCACGGCTGGGTGTTCGACGTGGACGGCAGGATACTGGCCACCCCGGGCGAGCCGGCGAACAGCACGCTCAAGGACCGGCTGTGGCACGGCGCCTATCCTGTGCACGCGTTCAAGGGCCTGGTCTTCGCCTATATGGGACCGCCGGAGCACCGCCCGCCCTTCCCGGTCTATGACTCCTTCGCGCTGGCCGACCACAGGCTGGAGCCGTGGGGCGGCAACGTCCTGCCCTGCAACTGGATCCAGGTGAAGGAGAACGCCATGGACCCGGTGCATACCGCCTTCCTGCACAGCCTCAACTTCACCGAGTCCTTCGGGGTGATCCCGGCACTCGATTTCCGCGATACCCCGCTGGGGATGATGTATGTCGGTGTGCGCCGGATCGCGGAGAATGTCTGGGTGCGCTCGACCGAGATGATCATGCCCAACCTGCATCAGCTCGCGCCCACCTTCGAGACCGGCGAGGTGCCAAAAACCTTCTCGCGACCGATGCAGTCGATCTGGGCAGTGCCGATCGATGACACCCGCACGATGAATATCGGCTTCAACCACTACGATCTGTTGAACCCGCCGGACATGGACAAGTATCGCGCCGGCACCGATTTCGGCCAGACGCCCGATCGCCCCTACGAGGAGCGCCAGCGCCTGCCCGGCGATTACGACGCCCAGGTCAGCATCGGTCCGGTGGCCGTGCACGCGCGCGAGCATCTGGGTGCTTCCGACCGCGGCGTGAGCCGGTTCCGTAACCTGCTGCGCCAGGGGATTCGCGATACGGCGGCAGGCAGGGATCCCGTGCCCACCGCCCAGCGCGGCGACGGACCGATCCGCAGCTACGCCCATGACACCATCCGCTGCGCCCCTCGGAAAGGCGACGATGACGACGATGCCGCTCTGCTTCGCCGCATCGGCAGCGAGGTGACCGAAGACGTGCTGGCCGGCAGATATCCGCGTTGAGCAGAGGCTCGATCAAGGCGCCTGCATCGATATCCGCCTTCCACGCTGCGGCGATCGACAGCCGTTCCGGTTACGATCCCGGCCAGGGGCCGCTGGTCGGACAGCTCCACACGGACGGGCCCGTGGTGAAATTGGCAGACACGGCAGACTTAAAATCTGCTTCTCGGAAGAGAGTGCCGGTTCGAGTCCGGCCGGGCCCACCAGATCCCGCCTGTTCAGAGCACGGCCGCGAAATCGCACTGGACGAGATAGGGGCTGTCCGCCGGGGCGGGCTGGGTGTGGCGCGCCGGACGCGAGTCCGGATCGGGGAACATCTTCGTCCATTCGGCGTTCAGCGCCGCGCGGTCGGCCGGATCCCGGAGCCAGACCGAGACCTTGATGATGTCATCGGCCGTCCCGCCTGCCGCCTCGATGGTCTCGCGCATGTAACGAAAGACCAGCGCGCACTGTTCTTCGAGGCTCTCGGCGGGTTGCCCGGTCGCCGGGTCACGGCCGAGCAGGACGCCCGACATCACCATGTTGCCGATCCTGGATGCGTTGGGGATCGGGTTGGCGTGCTTGAAGCCCTCGATATGGATGGACTTGCGCATGGCTCAGTGCCTCGCATAGTAGGCGGCGAAGTCGGGCGCCCTCGCGAAGCGCTCGATGCCGTCTTCCATGGGCACCCAGGGAAGCGCGCCGTCGGTCCAGATATTGGCCTTGATCGGCACCCAGCTCGGATCGTCCAACGTCCCGCCGAACACCACCGTGACGTGCGGTCGCGCGGCGCTGCCGGAATAGACCGTCGTGCCGCACGCGCCGCAGAACCGCATGGCGAGTTCATTGCCGCTGTCGGCGATCCGCGTGCGAACGAGCGGATCCCCCCTGTCCAGGCTGAAGCCCGCGCTTGGCACCTGTAGCGACATGCCGAAGGCGCTCCCGGTGCGCTTCCGGCAGGCGGTGCAATGACAGAGATAGGAAACGAACGGCTCTTCGCTGACGGTATAGCGGATCGCACCGCACGCGCAGCCGCCGGAAAACGGCACCGGCATCTCGAATCCTCCGTGATCAGAATGTCCGCGGCCGATGATAACCGTAGCCGGCGGCGCTGTCCCGAGGCGCGATGCCCGGATGCGGATCGCGACGAGACCGCCCTGCCCTGAATCGCCTGCCCAAGACCGTGCTGACCCGCGCGATTGTCTCGGAGTATGATGCGGATCGCGCAAGGACGTCGTGGGAGTTCGAACGTGGCCGCCCCGGACGATCCGGTCCAGCTGTTGTTGAAGGGGCCGATCGCGGTGATCAATATCGGCCTGGAAGGCTTCGCCACCGTGCTGCGGGACCAGGGTGTGCCGGTGCTTCAGCTCGATTGGGTGCCGCCGGCCGGCGGCGATGCCCGCCTGATAGAAATCCTGGAGAAGCTGGGGGCGTAATGGCGCCGGGCGCGACCGCGGCCTCGATCGAAGCTGCCAACGCCGAAGCGATCCGCCGCATGCTGGTGGCCGAGCCGGTCCTGATCGATGTGGTCTCCGCCGGGTCGGTCATCGGCGGGCTTGGCAAGCATGTGATCCTCCACGCCGGTCCGCCGATCGCATGGCAGGCGATGAGCGGACCGATGCGCGGCGCGGCCTGCGGTGCGATCGTCTTCGAGGGCTGGGCAACCGACCTCGCCGCGGCGGACAGGCTCGCGTCAGGCGGCGACATCGCGTTCCACCCCAACCACCATTTTGACACCGTGGGGCCGATGACCGGCATGACCACCGCTTCGATGCCGGTGCTTGTGGTCGAGAACCGGGCCTTCGGCAATCGCGCCTTCTGTACCCTGAACGAGGGTCTGGGCAAGGTGATGCGCTTCGGGGGCAACGATGAAGAGGTCCTCGACAGGCTACGCTGGCTGAGCGTGTCGCTGGCCCCGGCGCTGTCTGCTGCGCTCGCGCGGACGGGCGGACTCGCGCTGAAGGCGCTGGTCGCACGCGGCCTGTCGATGGGTGACGAGATGCACCAGCGCAATGTCGGTTGCACCAGCCTGTTCCTGCGCACCCTCGCACCTTCCATGGCACGCGCGGTGGCCGACAGAGAGGCTTTGGCGACGTTTCTCGACTTCGTCGGTGGCAACGATCAGTTCTTCCTGAACATCGCCATGGCGATGGGCAAGGCGATCATGGACCCGGTGCGCGGCATCGCGGCATCGAGCGTCGTCACCGCAATGTGCCGCAACGGCACCGAGTTCGGCATAAGGGTCAGCGGGCTGGACGAGCGCTGGTTCACCGCGCCGGTCGAGATGCCACGCGGGCTGTATTTCCCCAACTTCACCGAGGCCGACGCCAACCCGGACCTCGGCGATTCGACCATCATCGAGACCGTGGGTCTGGGCGGGTTCGCGATGGCCGCCTCGCCCGCCGTCGCCGGCTTCGTGGGCGCCGGCACCGCCGCCGAAGCCCTCGACTACACCAGGAGGATGTACGAGATCACCATCGCGCGAAACGCCGAATGGTCGATCCCGGGGCTCGATTTCGCCGGCGCCGCCACCGGGATCGATATCCGCAAGGTGGTGGCGACCGGGATCACACCGGTGATCAACACCGGCATCGCCCACCGTGAGCCTGGCGTCGGCCAGGTCGGTGCCGGCGTGGTGCGCGCACCGATAGCCTGTTTCGAGCAAGCCTTGACGGTTCTTGCCGACGAGATGGGCGTGGCGTGAGCGAAGCCGTCGTCCAGACCAGGGTCCGGGCGGGCTTCTATCTCGATTCGGTGGCCCTGATGCGCATCGCGCACCAGGTCGCCGCACGCACGGATGTGCTCGATGCCGCGCTGATGATCGGCAGCCCATCGAACAAGGCGCTGTTGCGCGAAGCGGGTCTGTTCGACTCGGCCGCCGAGGCGGCCGGTCCCAACGACCTGATCGTCGCGGTCCGCGCCGACGGGGAAGCGGCGCTGGCGGCCGGGCTGGCGGCCGCGGAAGCCGCCCTCCTTGCACCGGCCGCTGGCGGCGAGGCAGCCGGCGGCAATTGGCGGCCGCGTACGCTGGAAACCGGTCTGGAGACGCTGCCCGAGGCGAACCTCGCCATCGTGTCCGTCCCGGGTGATTTCGCTGCCCGCGAGGCCCGAAGAGCGCTGCGGCGCGGCCTGCACGTGCTCCTGTTTTCCGACAACGTGCCGATCGAGGACGAGGTTGCGCTCAAGGACCTCGCGATCGAGCACGGTCTGTTGATGATGGGCCCCGATTGCGGAACGGCGGTCCTGGCCGGCCAGCCGCTGGGATTCGCCAACGCCGTGCCGCGCGGCGATATCGGCCTGATCGCCGCATCGGGAACAGGCCTGCAGGAAATCGCCTGCCTTGTCGCGCGGGCGGGCGGCGGTATCAGCCACGGCATCGGCGTCGGCGGCCGCGATCTCGGGCGGGAGGTGGGCGGACGGATGACCCTGGCCGCGATCGAGGGGCTGGACCGGGATCCCGGAACGCGCCGGATCGTGCTGGTCTCGAAACCGCCCGATGCGGCCACCGCGCAGCGGATCGCCGGGCGCATCGCAAGAAGCCGAAAGCAGTTCACCCTCTGCTTCATCGGCATGGCACCGATGGACTTGCCCGGCAACGCAACCCAGGTGGCGACACTGCGCGCCGCCGCGGCCGAGGCGACGGGCGCGGACGGAATCGGCTGCACGCCGGGCATCGGCGAGGCACTGCCGCGGCTACGGCCGGGCGGGCTGCGCGGCCTGTTTGCCGGTGGCTCGCTCTGCGCCGAAGCCCAGGCGGTGTTGATCGGAGCCGATGTCCGAACGGCCTCCAACGCCGCGATCCCCGGCGCCGTGCCTGTCGCGCAGGCCACCGACGACACGGCGGTCATGCTCGATCTGGGCGCCGATGAGTACACGCGCGGCCGGCCCCACCCGATGATCGAGCCGGCCGTACGCGCAGACCCGCTGGCGCAGGCGATGGCCGATCCGGGCCTCGCCGCGCTGCTGGTCGATGTCGTCATCGGCTATGGCGCCCACGAGGATCCCGCCGGCCGGCTGGTTGCTGCCCTCGGCGCACCGGCGCCGGACGGGCCACTGGTCATCGCCTCGGTCTGCGGCACCGAGGCAGACCCCCAGGTGCGGTCCGATCAGGTCCGGATTCTGCGCAAGGCGGGGGTGTTGGTGGCCGCCTCCAACGCCGAAGCCGCCGAGCTCGCGGCCGCTCTGCTGGCCGGCTGAGCGCCGAGGGCGCAGACGGCGCCGGCCAGAGCGTCCCAGCCGGAGCTATGGCCGATCCTGTCGATCGCGGCGAGACCGGCATCGAGCGCTGGCTCGTCCGCGCGATCGAGCGCCGCCAACGTCTCGTGCAGGGCAGCCGCGCCCTCGCCTTCGGCCGCGGCTGCGAGATGCGAAAAGCTGATCCGCCCGGTGTCCCGGCGCGCACGCGCCATGACCGCGCCGGACAGGCGATCGGCAGCCGCATCCCGACCTGTCGCCCGCAACGCGATCATCATGCCCCCCAGATAATCATCGCCCGAGGGGGTAAGCCCTGGCCCCAGGCCGAGCAGAATCGCAATGCCGGCAACGGGCGGTGCGGCGACTGCGCCGGTCGCAAGCCAGCCGGCGAGGGCCTCGATGCCTGGTGCTGCGCGGTCGAGCAGCGGCGAAGAGGCAGCCCGGCCGGGCGCCACCAGCGGCGCCAGACCGTCGGTGCGCGCATACCGCGCCGCCTTGCCCGCAAGAAGCTCGAGCGCGGCCCGAGGCAGGGATATCGGCCCCGCCGGCGGTGCGTAGGTAAGGGCCGCGCCGACCTCGATAACCGGCCCGCCGCCCAGCCGGGACCCCGTTCCCGCAGGCGTGAGCCGGTCGCCGGGTCGGAATCGAAAAGCCGGCCAATCCGGTGTCAGCGCGTTGAGCGGTCCGGCGCCGAGCGACATAGGACCGAGACAGACCAGGGTCTCGGTCCCCTCCTCGCACAGGTAGACGCTGCGCGCGAAGGCGGCGAAGACCGCGCCCGGCCGCCGGGCGAGACGCGCCATGCAGCGCGCCGCATGGCGGCCGATCAACGCGATTCGGATCGTGCAGGCTGCCTCAGCCATCGGGAAGAATATGGGTGCCCGACTCCCCGCTCAGCGCCGCCATCGCCTGGTCGAGATGTCCGATTATCGCACGCCTGCCGCCGCGCTCGATAAAATCGATTGCAGCTTCGATCTTAGGCCCCATGCTGCCCGGCGGGAACTGGCCCTGCGCCAGGTGGCGGCGGGCCTCGGCGAGGCCAATCGTCTCCAGCTTGCGCTCGCCGGGCGTGCCGAAGTCAATTGCCACGCGACCGACACCGGTCAGGATCATCAAGGTGTCGATGCCCAGTACGCTGGCCATCAGTGCGGAGGTGAGATCCTTGTCGATCACCGCCTCGACCCCTCTGCGCACGCCGTTGTCCGCACGCAGTACCGGGATCCCGCCGCCGCCGCCGGCGATCACCACCGCGCCGGCGTGCGACAGTTCACCGATCACGGATGTGTCGGCGATTTTCCTGGGCCGTGGCGAGGGCACCACGTGCCGCCATCCGCGCCCGGCGTCCTCGCGCATCAGCCAGCCGGTCTCCTTAGACAGGGCGCGCGCCTCCGCCTCGGAGTAGAAATACCCGATCGGCTTGGTCGGTGCGGCAAAGGCCGGGTCTTGCGGGTCAACCTCCACCTGGGTCAGCAGACATACCACATGGCGCGGATCGCCGACTTCACGCAGCGCGTTCTCCAGAGCCTGCATCAGAAGATAGGCGATACCGCCCTGGCTGTGCGCGACGCAGATATCAAGCGACATCGGCGCGACTCGGTCCCGGGCGATCGCCTGACGCATCAGGATTTTGCCGACCACCGGCCCGTTGCCGTGGGTAATCACCAGCCCGCGCCCCAGCCGCATCAGCGGCAGCAGCGACCGCCCTGCATTCCTGGCAAAGCGCTGCTGCTGGACGACGGTGCCGGAAATCCCCTCCGGATGGATGGCGTTGCCTCCGATGGCGACCAACAGCCGGTCGGGAATGGGAAACCGTTGCACCGGCTGACTCCCGGATATGGTTGCGCGCGCGGCCCTGCCAAGCTACCCCATCGGCACCTCGCTTGACGACGCGCGAATGCTCCCGGCCGGTCGCGTCGTCCTCGCCGTCAGGCGGGGTCGGACACGCGAACGGGGAAGTACGAGATCGATGTCGCAACTTTTCGAGGACCTCAACCCGCCGCCGCGCCTGTTGATGGGACCAGGGCCGATCAACGTCGATCCCCGGGTCCTGCGCGCCATGGCGATGCCCATGCTGGGCCAGTTCGACCCGGCGTTCACCAACTACATGAACGAGGTGATGGTCCTGCTGCGCCAGGTATTCGCGACCGGCAATCACTGGTCGCTCCTGGTCGATGGCACGGCGCGCGCAGCGATCGAGGCGGTCTTGACCTCGATCGTCGAGCCGGGCGATCGGGTCCTGGTACCGGTCTCGGGTCGATTCGGTCAACTTCTGTGCGAGATCGCCGAGCGCGCAGACGCAGATGTGCGCACCATCGAGACGGAATGGGGCAGCGTGTTCAGCCCTGACCAGATCGAGGATGCGCTCAAGCGCGAACAGCCCCGGGTGGTCGCCGTCGTCCACGGCGATACCTCCACCACCATGGCCCAGCCACTCGACGAGATCGGTGCGCTGTGCCGACGCTACGATGCGCTCCTGTTCGTCGATGCGACCGCGACGCTGGGCGGCATGCCCTTCCCGGTCGATGACTGGCAGATCGATGCGGCTTCGGCCGGTCTTCAGAAATGCCTTTCCGGCCCGCCAGGCTCCGCGCCGATCACCTTCAACGACCGGGTGGCCGAGGTGGTCGGCCGGCGGCGCCACATCGAGCGCGGCATCCGGCCGACGGGCACCGAAGCCGGCGAGGGCTTGCGGATCCACTCGAACTATTTCGATCTGCCGATGCTGATGGACTACTGGTCGCGGATGCGGCTGAACCACCACACCGAGGCGACCTCTATGCTCTATGCGGCACGCGAATGCTGCCGGATCGCCTTGGCCGAAGGGCTTCCGGCGCGCTTTGCCCGCCACGACCGCGCCGGCCGGGCGCTGGTCGCCGGCATTCGTGCGATGGGGCTGCCGATCTTCGGCGATATTGCGCACAAGATGCCCAACATCACCGGCATCGTGATCCCCGAGCGTATCGAAGGCGACCGGGTGATCCAGGACATGCTGGAGGATTTCGGGATCGAGATCGGTACTTCCTTCGGCCCACTGCGCGGCAAGATCTGGCGCATTGGCGCGATGGCCTACAACTGCCGCAAGGACGCGGTCTTGACGACCCTGGCGGCGTTCGAGGCGACGCTTCGGCGCCACGGGTTCGCATCTCCGCCGGGTGCCGGCGTCGATGCGGCGCTGGCGATCTGGCAGGCCGCCGGCGCCGGTTCGGATTGACCCCGCGCGACGCGGCCTGTAGCCTCGCTGACGCCTGCGAACGCCGGATCTTATCCGCGCGTGCGGGCGCGCTGGTCGGGGCCGGGAAGCCCGGACACGCCCGCCCGGTAACCGGGTGGAGGCACACGGAGGCGAACCAATGGCACAGAAGAAGGCGGTCTTTCTCGACCGTACGGGCTACAAGACGCCCGCGCTCGATCTCTGGGAACCGGTGGTCATCCCCAAGGAGGACATCGATGCCGAGGTGAGCCGCCTGGCCGATCTCGACCGGCCGGACAATGGCCGGCGCCATTCGATCATCGCCCATCCCGACTGGGAGACGCTCGGGGTCGGCCCGGGATTGCAGCCCGGCGTCCGGGTAACGCTGGAGGTGCTGCGCCCGGGCGAGCAGTCCGCGCCGATCCGCCACAACGCCACCCAGGTGAATTTCTGCATCGGCGGCAGCGGCTATTCGATGGTCAACGGTCAGCGCTTCGACTTCGCCCGCTACGATGTGTGGAACTTCCCCTCGATGGCGACCTATTGGCACGTCAACGACGGCAAGGACATCCAGGTACGTCTGAGTTATTCCAACGCGCCGCTGTTGGAGAAGATGAACGTCCATATCGTCGATGAGGAGCCGCCGCCGCTTATCGAGGCCGTCGGCGGCGGCGAGCAAGCCGAGGCCGAGCCGGACGAGCGCGACGTCAACCCCTACGGCACCTTCCAGCTTACCGAGGCCGGCGCCTGGCTGATGCCCTACGAGACGCTGATCAACCCCTCGGCGGTGGAGTCCAAGGCACTGCACTGGCCCTGGCAGGACGTCAAGCGCGAGCTCGACAAGCTTCAGGCGCTCGGCCAGGACTACCGCGGACGCAGGCTCTACCTTCTGTTCAATCCGATGACCGGCCGGTTCAACGGCACCACCCCCAGCTTCTTTGCGACCATGACCGTCCGGCCGGCCCGCATCGTCGACCGCCCACACCGCCATGTTTCGGCGGCGATCAACTACTATTTTTCGGGCCGGGGACGCTCGACGGTCGAAGGCAAGGTCTACGAATGGAAGGCCGGGGACCTGATGCTGTCCGCACCCGGTTGGGCGGTCCACAACCATGCCTCCTACGACGAGCAGGTCTACGAGCTCACCGTCCAGGATCAGCCGCTCAACATCGTCATGGAATCGCTGCTGTGGCAGGAGGACCTCAAGCACCCGTGGTCGGTGCTGGGAGCGAATGTCGGCTTCGGGACCAATGTCGAGCAGGTCAGAAGCGCGCTCGGCGAATGATCCGACGATGACGGGTTTGCCCAGGGAGTCCCTGCGCGGCTCGATCCCGCCTCTGATCACGCCCTTCCGGGCGGGCGAGGTGGATTATGCGGCGTATGCCCGCATGGTCGCCTTCCAGATCGAGAACGGCTCCCACGGAATCCTGGTCAACGGCACCACATCGGAGCCTTCGACGCTTACCCTGGAGGAGCGTAACCGGGCTGTGGACGTCGCTGTCGAGGTTGCTTCGGGTCGTGTGCCCGTGGTGGCCGCGACCGGCTCGCAGTCCCTGGCGGAGACCCGCGCCCTCACCCGCCATGCCGCCAGGGCCGGGGTGGACGCTCTCTTGATCGTCACGCCGTACTATATCCGGCCGCCGCAGCGCGGGTTGGTCGCCTACTACCTGGAGCTCGCCAAGGAAACCGACCTGCCGTGGATGATCTACCACATACCGGGCCGGGCGGCGGTTTCGGTAAGCCTGGAATCCCTGTGCGAGATTGCCGGGAAGTCACCGACATTCGTCGGCATGAAGCATGCGGTGGACGATCTCGGCTTCGTCAGCCAGTGTCTCGACCGGCTGGGCATGGATTTCAGGATCTTCGTCGGGCTCGAAGACCTGAGCTACCCGATGATGGCCGTGGGCGCCTGCGGGTTGATGAATGCGGTGGGCAACCTCCAGCCCGCGCGGCTTGCCGCGCTGTGCGAGGCCGTCTGGTCGGGCAACCTCGAAGGCGCCCGGGCACTTCACTACGAGCTGTTCGAGATCAACCAGGCGGTGTTCTACGACACCAACCCGATCGCGATCAAATACATGATGAAACGCTTGGGCATCATCCCAGAGAACGAGCACCGTCTGCCGATGGCCCCGGCGACGCCCGAGCTCGAACGCCGCCTGGACGGCGTGCTGGAACGCGCCGGCCTGATCTGAGCTTCGCAGCCGGCGTTTCCGGCGTACGCTCCCGAACGCAGTGAAGCACGCGCCGGACATGCGCAACATGCCGGGGAAGGCCCGATCTCCCTTCGTCTTCGGGGACGAACTTACGAAAGCACCGCCTTGTCCAGAAAAAAGATCGAGGTCAGGTAGGAGCGCACCGAAATCAGGCCGTTCGCGTTATCGACCACCTCGGACGTGATCTGGTTGCGGGCGAGCATCATCTGGAGAACCGAGGTCATTGTCCGTGAATCCGCCTCAAAGCCGCGCAGGAATGCGGCGGCTTCGCCCCCGGCGCCCGGCAGCGAGTCGATCTCCTGCGCGATAGCGGTCACCGCGGCGTCGAACTGGGCGAGAAACGTCCGTATATGTGCCCCGTCGGGGCCGGCCCCCTCCTCGGCACGGCCCTGCGCGGCATAGGCGAGCATGAATTCGTAGGCTTCCTCGATCGCCTCGATATGGGCCCGGATGCCGTCCGGGTCGCTCATGCCTGCCGCTCCTGCTCGGGGGCGTGTGGCGGGGCCGGCATCGCGCGACCGAACACCATCGCGGCCAGAAGCCGGCGATGTTCGGGCAGGAACGCGAAATAGATATGCACGATCACGAAGAAGATCAGCAGCAGCGATGCCGCGCCGTGACCGGCATAGACCAAGCCCCAATCCTGGTCGGAAAGGATCGACGGGTCACGCCGCCACAACGGGGTGTCGATCTTGGCGAGCATGATACAGCCGGTAGCCACCAGAACCAGGACGACCGCCGAGACCGACCAGTGATAGAGCTTCTGGTTGAGATCGTATTTCGCCTCTCCGCCGGGCGGTTGTTCCCGCAGGACCGATCTCAGATCGTCACCGGTCGGCATCATGGTTTGAATACCGTGCACCCGGAGCACACGGTAGAGATGAAAGACGACCGCCAGCGTCAACACCACGCCGGAGATCCAGTGGATCGGCACCCAATTGAACTTCATGCCGAGGATCGGCAGGAAGGCGGTACCAAGCAGTACGACCACCGTGGCCGCCATCACCCAGTGAAACAGGCGATCGGGCCATTTGTGACGAATTTCGTCAGCCACAGTTCCCGACATGCCGGCGAACGGCCTCAGGCGCGCCGGAAACGCAGCCGGAGCAATTGATGCACGACGATCAGCGCGAACGCCGCCGCGACCGGGACCCAGAGCAGGTCCCACGACATCCCGAGCAGCACCTCCTGGCCCCAGACGTTCTTCGAGAAGCGGAAGACCTCCATGCCGTCAGGCAAGCGAGCGGACGGCCCGCGCGGCCAGGTTGCCCATGAGCGGGATCTTGAAGTGGTTGTAGTTGAGGGCCTTCGCCCCGCGTGCCGCCACCCGCCTGGCCAGGGTCTCCATCTCCGCGCCCGGCGCGTCGCCCTTCACCACGTCCTCGACATCGCGCAGCCGCCGCGGCGTGCACTGCACCCCGCCGCAGACAAGCCGCGCATCGGCCACCTTGCCACCCTCGATCCGAGCCACCATGGCGACGTTGGCCAGGGCGAAATCCCAAGTCTGTCGATCAGCGATCTTTTCGAAATAGGAGCTGGCGCCAGCCCATTTCTTGGGGATCCGGATCTCGGTCAGGATGTCGTTCTTCTCCAGTACGGTCATCCGCGTGATGTCGACCGCCGGTCCGATGAAGAAATCTTCACTCGGAACCGTCCGCGTCCTGCCGTCGCGCGAGATCACCATCTCGGCCTCCAGCGCCACCAACGCCGGCGCCGTGTCCGAGGGGGTCACCGCGACACAGCGAACCGCCTCGAAAAGCGCGTGCTCACGGTTCATCGCCGTCGGGGTATTGGCATAGCAGGTATTGCCGCCGGCGCGGTAGCAGGGAAATCCGTCGCGATAGTAGGTGCAGCGGGTGTCCTGGGAGACGTTGCCCCCAAGCGTGCCTGCGTTACGGATCTGCGGGCTGGCGACCTTGCCCGCCGCCTGGACGAGGACCGGGAAACTGTCCCGCAGCAGCTTGCTGTCCTCGATCTCGGTCAGGGTGGTGACCGCGCCGATCGAGACGTGGTCGCCGCGGTCCCGGATACCTTGAAGCTGGCGAAGCCCGCTTACATCGATCACCGCCTGCGGCCGCTTGTGTCGGTCCTTGAACCAATCAAAGCTGTCCTTGCCGCCGGCGACGATCCAGGCATCGTTGCCGTGGCGGTCGAGAAGCTCTGTCGCGTCCTCCAGGCTGGCGGGCGCGTAAAGGTCGAACGCATGCATGAAGTCGGTCATTGGTCTGCCTCCCTGGCGCCGGTCACTGGCAGTTCGTCTGCAACGGCTTGTGGGATTGCGGCTGCTCCGCGAGCACGTTGAGGATCATGTCCGCGACCACAGGCACCCGGTTGAACATGTGCCCGCCAAGCGCCTCGGAGACCGCGCTCAGATAAGCCGATGAGGCCGCCCCCTGGATCGGCTCGCCGACACCCTTGGCGCCGACGGGATTCTGCGGATCCTGTGCCCCCTCGACCGCGAGCGAGGCCATCTGCACGGGCACGTCCAGATAGGTCGGCGGCTTGGCCTGGTAGTAGCTCTTGTTGTTGGGACGCCCATAGGCCGGGTCGTAGACATAACGTTCGGTGGCAGCGAGGCCGAACCCCATCACCGCACCACCCCGGATCTGAGCTTCGAGCCCCTGCGGATGCAGAACCTGCCCGACATCGGCGATGCCGAGGTAATCGATGATCTCGACACCACCGGTTTCCGGATCGAGCGCGATCTCGATAAAGGCCGCGGCCAGGCCGGGAACCACCCCGTTCTTGGGGAGCTTGTCCTTGGCAACGCCGATCAGACCGGTTCCGGCGATCATCCGTGCAGCCACCTTGGTCAGCCCCTTGAGCTCGGGATCGACTTCGTGTCCGGCATATTTGCCGCCGAGCGCGATCGCCTTCTTCGCAGCCTCGGCGAAGGTGATCGCGCCCGAGCCGTTCTTGGCCACCACCTGCTCGTTTTCCAGCGTGTAGTCCCCGGGTGCGCCACCGAGCGTCGCCGCGCCGATCTCCAGGAGCTTTTCCTTGGCATCCATCGCCGCGGCGTAGTTCGTCCGGGTCATCGTAAAGGACGTGTTCGACCCGAACTGGCCGATATTGAACGGCATCGCCTTGAGCGTGCCGCCGCGCTCGATCACGGTGTTGTTCCAGTCATAGCCCAGCACCTCGGCCGCAACCCGCGAGGTGGCGGCATAGGAGTAGGTGCCGAGGTTGCCGACGCCGGTATGGATGTGGAGCTTGCCGTCGGGCGTGATCCGGACCATGCCGTCCCAACCGTTGAGCCCCGCGGCGTGATAGGCCTGACCGATGCCGATCGCTCTGATCTTGCCGTCGGGCTGTTTGCCTGCCTGCGCCATCCGTTCGCCATAGCGGAACTTCTCGGCGGCCTGTTGCAGCCCTTCGCGAAGATAGGCGCTGGTCAAAGGTGCGCGATCCGGCCCGATCTTACCGTTCGGCCCGCCACCGGGCGCGTTCGCCAGGCGTAGGGCCAGACGATCGATCCCCAGTCTGCGCGCCGCCTTGTCGAGAATCGGCTCCAGAATATTTGCCGTCTGGTTTTCTCCCGGCCCGCGCTGGGCGCCCTTCGGCGGGGTATTGGTCAGGACCGGAATGCCGCGGAACCGCATCGCCTCGGGTTGCAGGACGACGGAAGCCGCCATGCCGAAGTTCTGGAAATCCCAGAAGCCGGCCGTCGAGCCGTTGTCCTGAATGATGTAGCTGTCGAAGGCCAGAATGCGGCCATCGGCACGGAGGCCGATCTTGACCCAGCCCTGGAAGCCGGCGCGCGCCGATCCGTTGTAGAACTCTTCGGCGCGGCTGACCCGCAGGAGGACCGGACGCCCGCCGAGCTTTTTCGACATCAAAGCCGGCAAGGCCATCAACGGGTAGGAATAGGCCTTGCCGCCGAAACCGCCGCCGCAGAACTCGCTGACCAGGTTGAGGTCGGTCGGCTTGATGCCGATATATTTGGCGAGACTCGGCACGGCGAAGGACGACGACTGGGTAGAACCCCAGACGTTGCACTTGCCATTCGCCCAGTAGGCGGCCGCCGAACGCGGTTCCATCGCGTGATGCGCGTTCGCAGCGCTGACAAAGGACTCCTCGACGATGACCTTGGCTTCTGCGAAACCAGCCTCGAGATCACCGTAGGACCAGTCTATTGCCGATGTGCCCATCGGCAGCCTGTCCTCGCCCGCGCGGGCGAAGTCCTTGCCCGTCCACTTGATCTCCTGAAGCTTGACCCCGCGCCGGTTGGCGACGTTGCCACCGATATGAGCGTTCGGCCCGTCCGGCCTCAGGCTTTCCAGCGGGTCGCTGCAGAAGGGGAGCGGATCGAGCGCGCCCTTGACCGTTTCGATCGCATCCTCGGCCTGCTGTTC
>CAYFYS010000007.1:0-14996 GCA_964347365.1 uncultured Rhodospirillaceae bacterium
GCCCCCCGGGGGCTCCCCCCGGCACGGGCGGGGGCGCGCGCCGGGCCGGCGCGCGACCGCGCGCGACGGGTCCGCGAAGCTTCGCGGTGCGGTCCGGGCCGGCCTATCCGTCGCACCGTGCGTGCTCCACCATCCAGCTCACCAGGGTCGGGAAGTCGATGCCGGCATGGGCGGCGATCTCCGGCACCAGCGACATCGGTGTCATCCCGGGCTGGGTGTTGATTTCCAGAAGATAGACCGCATCGGGTCCGCCGACGGCGTCGTCGTAACGCAGATCGGCCCGCGAAACGCCACGGCAGCCGAGCGCCTTGTGGGCGGCCAGCGACGCGCTCATGGCCCTGGCGTAGACGGCTTCGGGCAGCGGCGCCGGGGTGAGGTGCTCGGCCACGCCTTCGGTGTACTTGGCCGTGTAGTCGTAGAACCCGGCCTGGGAGCGGATCTCGGTCACGCCCAACGCACGCTCGCCCATCACCGCAACGGCGATCTCCCGGCCCGGTACGTAGCGCTCGACCATCACGGTCTCGCCGAACGGCCAGTGATCGGCGGTAAACGGGGCCTCCGGCGCATCTTCGGTGAAGATGCACACATCGAGGCTGGAGCCCTCGTTGAGAGGCTTGATCACATAGGGCCGTTCCATCGGCTCGCCGGCGATCACCGCTTCGCGGGAGGCGATGATGTGCTCCGAACAGCGGATGCCGGCATCGCGGTAGAGCCGTTTGGCCATCGGCTTGTCCATCCCCAGCGCCGATGCCAGCACGCCGGAATGGGTGTAGGGGATCCCCAGGATCTCCAGCATGCCCTGGACCCGCCCGTCCTCGCCGTAACGGCCGTGCAGGGCGTTGAAGACCACGTCCGGCGCAGGGTCGAGCGCCGCTGCGATCGCGGCGATATCCGGGCCGACTTCAAGCGTGGCGGCGTTGTAGCCCGCTTGGCGCAACGCCGCGGCGACCGCCTTGCCGCTGACCAGCGAGACCTCCCGTTCGCGGGATACGCCACCCATCAGGACCGCGACAGATTTAGCCATGACCACCTCGCCTAACCGCCAGGCCAAGACGCTCGATTTCCCACTCCAGAACGGCGCCGGTGCGCGCCTTGACGCGGTGGCGAACCTCCTCGCCCAGCGACTCCAGATCGCCGGCGCTCGCACCGCCGGTATTGATCAGAAAGTTCGCATGCTGGTCCGAGACCCGTGCCGCACCGACATGCAGGCCCCGGCATCCGGCCTGGTCGATCAGCTTCCAGGCCGCACCGCCCGGCGGGTTCTTGAAGGTGCTGCCCCCGGTGCGCGCACGCACCGGCTGGGCATCCCGGCGCCGGACGGCGATCTCTCCCATTCTGGCCGATATCACTTCACGCGGCGCCGGTCTGCCACGCAGATGCGCACCGAGAAAGATCCACCCGGGCGGGACCGCGCAGGACCGATAGCCGTAGCCGAGTGCAGCGACGTCCAGATCATGGCGCGTCCCCGAAGGATCGAGCACGGTAGCGCCGAGGATCACGTCCTTGATCTCGCCGCCATGGGCGCCGGCGTTCATCCGCAATGCGCCGCCGAGGGTGCCCGGAATGCCGCTCAGGAATTCGAAGCCGCCGATGCCGGCATCGCGGCAGGTGCGCGCAAGGACGACGTCCATCGCACCGGCGCCGGCGCGGACATCGGTGCCCGAACAGGCCACCTGCGCGAACGCCCGGCCCAGGCGGACCACGACGCCGGCGATTCCGCCGTCGCGCACGAGCACGTTGGAACCCACACCGAGGACGCTGACCGGCACGTCGCGGGGCCGTGTGCGCAGAAATGCGGCCAGATCGGCGGCATCGGCGGGCTCGAACAGGATCTCCGCCGGCCCGCCGGCGCGGAACCACATGGTCTGGGCGAGCTGCGCGCCCGGGGTGATCCGGCCGCGCACCCGCGGCAGCCGGTCGGCCAGGTGGCGGTCCAGCGATGCACTCATCACGATGCGGTCTCCCGGCGGGCGGCGGGCGCGGCCTCAAACAGCGCTTCGAGTTCGCGCGGCAAGGCGTTGGCCCATGCGGTGATGTTGCCGGCACCCAGACAGACCACCAGGTCGCCGGGCCGGCATCGTTCGGCGACCAGCCCGGCCAGGGTTTCCGGGCCGTCCAGCGCCAGCACGCTGCGGTGGCCGCGCGCGCGCAGACCCGCGCCCAGCCCATCCCGGTCGCAACCTTCGATCGGTGCTTCGCCGGCCGGATAGCCATCGGCGACGATCACCATGTCGGCGTCGTTGAAGCAGGTGCAGAAATCCTCGAACAGGCTGGCGAGCCGGCTGTAGCGGTGCGGCTGGACGACGGCGACCACCGCGCCCTCGCACCGCGCCCGGGCGGCGGCCAGGACGGCGGCAATCTCCACGGGATGGTGGCCGTAGTCGTCGATGACGGTGATGCCGCCGGCCTCGCCGGTCCGCGTGAAGCGCCGCTTGACGCCGCCGAAACCGGCGAGAGCGCGTCTGATCGTCCGTTCGGCGATGCCCATCTCGGTGGCGATGGCGATCGCAGCCAGCGCGTTCTGGACGTTGTGGTTGCCGAACATCGGCACGACGAGCCCGCAAAGCGTCCTGGTCCGGCCGGTGCCGCGTTCGGCGACGGCGACGTCAAAGCGCGTCCCGGCCGGATGGATGGTGAGGTTGATCGCCCGGAAATCGGCCTGCTTGCTCATCCCGTAGGTCAGCAGCCGCCGATCGGAGACCTTGCGGATCAGGCTCTGCACCTCGGGGTGGTCGATGCACAGGGCGGCGAAGCCGTAGAACGGAATATTGGCGACGAAGGAGACGAACGCCCGCCGCAGCTTGGCGAACGAGCCGTAGAAATCCAGATGCTCCGGATCGATGTTGGTAACCACCGCCACCGTCGCGGGCAGCTTGACGAACGAGCCGTCGGATTCGTCGGCCTCCACGACGATCCACTCGCCGTCGCCACGCCGCGCGTTGGTGCCGTAGGCGTTGATTATCCCGCCGTTGATCACCGTCGGGTCGAAATCGGCGGCCTCCAGCACGGCGGCGACCATCGAGGTGGTGGTGGTCTTGCCGTGGGTGCCGCCGACGGCGATCGACCATTTGAGCCGCATGATCTCGGCCAGCATCTCCGCGCGCGGGACGACCGGGATCAGCCGGGACCGGGCATCGACCACTTCGGGGTTTTCGGGCGCGATCGCCGAGCTGGTCACAACGACCGTCGCCCCGCCCAGATTGGCCGCGTCGTGGCCGACATGGACCCTGATCCCCAGGGCACGCAGCCGCAGGACGTTGGCGCCTGCCAGGACGTCGCTGCCCTGGACCCGATAGCCGAGATTGTGCAGCACTTCGGCGATGCCGCTCATGCCGATCCCGCCGATGCCGACGAAATGGATGGTGCCGATCGAAAGCGGCAGGGCCTTCATGCCGCGCCGCTCCGTGCGATGCGTTCGACCTGATCGGCGAGCAGCGCGGCGGCGTCCGGCATCGCCATCGCGCCGACCGCGCGTGCGGTCCGGGCGAGCGCGGCGCCGTCGGACAGCAGCCGGTCCAGATGTTCGGCGAGCGCCGCGGCCGTGAAGCCGGTCTCGGGCATCACCCAGGCCGCTCCCCTTGCTTCCAGCGCGCGCGCGTTGGCGAGCTGGTGACCGTCGGCGGCATGGCGGTAGGGAACCAGGATCGCCGGGCGGGCGATGGTTGTCAGCTCGGCGATCGTCGAAGCTCCGGCGCGCGAGATCACCACGCTGGCTGCGGCCATCCGGTCGGGCAGATCCTCGAAGAAGGTCTTCACCTCGGCCCGGACCGCGGCCCCGCGATAGTGTGCCACGACGCGTTCGCAATCCTCCGGGCGGGCCTGCTGGACGATGCGCAGACCCGCCCGTGCGCGCTCCGGGAGAAGAGCGATCGCCGCCGGCACCACCTCGCTCAGGATCCGCGCGCCCTGGCTGCCGCCGATAATCAGCACCATGTCGGGGCGGGATCTCGAATAAGGCGCACCGGCGCGGGCGGCCACGTCCGGGCGCACGGGATTGCCGGTGTGCACGGTCTTACGCCGGTCGTCGGGCCGCAGCCCGGCGACGGGGGCGAAGCCGGTCGCGACCACGTCGACCTGCCGCGCGAGCACCGCGTTGGCACGGCCGAGCACGGCGTTCTGTTCGTGGATCATGGTCGGCAGCGCGGCCCTGGCGGCGGCGAACATCGTCGGCACCGAGGGATAGCCGCCGAACCCGACGACGGCCGCCGGCGCGATGCGGGCAAGCAGACGACGGGCCTGGAGCCAGCCGCGGCACAAGACGGCCACGCCCCGCGCCTTGCCGCCGAGGCTGCCGGCGGGCGCGCGCGCAGCGATCCGGTGCACCGGCGTAGCGGCTGCCGCGCCGCTGAACCCCGCCCCGCGGACATCGCTGAACAGAATTGTCGGCCGACCGCGGTCCCTGAGCACGCCGGCCAGCGCCTCGGCGGGGAACATGTGACCGGCCGTGCCGCCGGCGGCCAGGACGACGGGCTGCGCGGCGGGACTCACAACGGCTCTCCACCGGTCCGGCGCCGGGTCAGGGCCAGCACCATGCCGATCGCCAGGGCCACCGCGATCATCGACGAGCCGCCATAGGAGATGAACGGCAGCGTCATTCCCTTGGCCGGGATCAGGCGCAGGGCGGAGCCCATGTGCACCGCGGCCTGGAGACCGAACTGGACCAGCAGTCCGGTCAGGGCGAGCATGACGTAGAGGCTGGTCTCCTGAAGCGCGTGGAACAGACCGCGCAGGACGACGACGGCGAACAGGCCGAGGATGACCAGGCAGGCGATCAGGCCGAACTCCTCGCCGGCGACCGCGAGGATGAAGTCGGCATGGGCATCGGGCAGGAACTCCTTGACCGTGCCTTCGCCCGGGCCGCGTCCCAGCACGCCGCCGTTCATGAAGGCCTGCAGGGAGCTGTCGACCTGGAAACTGTCGCCCGAGCCGGGATCGAGGAAGAGGTCGACGCGGTTGGCCACGTGGGGAAACAACGCATAGGCGCCGACCATCGATACCACGGCGCCCGAGGCGAGCGCCGCAACCCAGGACAGCGCGAGCCCCGCCAGCAGCATCTGCGCGAACCAGGAGGCGGTGACGATGCAGGCCATGCCGATATCGGGCTGCAGGACCAGCAATCCGACCACCAGCACGAACAGGGCGATGGAAGCGGTCCGTCCTTCCGTGCTGCCCGTTTCGCGGTACCGGGCCAGGCCCCAGGCGGCGGCAACGGCCAAAGACGGCTTTATGAACTCCGAAGGCTGAACCGACAGCAGCCCGAGATGGAGCCAGCGCCTGGCCCCGTTGATCTCCTGCCCGGCGAGGAAGGTTGCACAAATCCCCAGCAGCGCCAGACCGAAGACGGCCAGGCCCAGCCGGAACACCGCCCTGGGCGAGAGCAGCGAAACGCCGATGATGATCGCGCACGCCAGCGGGATGTAGGCGATCTGACGCCACGCCAGATGGTAGGGGTCGAGCCTTAGGCGCTCGGCGACCGGCGGGGTCGCCGCCAGGATCATCAGGACGCCGCAACCCAGCAGGAGCGCGACGGCGGCCAAGGTGCCCCTGTCCACCGTCCACCACCAGCGCCCGAGGATCGAGGTGTTGGTGCGCGCGAAGGCGGTCATCCCGTTTCCCTCCGGGAGGCGGCGAGCGCGCGTACCCGTTCGCGGAACGCATCGCCGCGCGCAGCGAAGGACGGCCACTGATCGAACGAGGCACAGGCCGGTGACAGCAGAACGACGGCGCCCGGCCCGCCGTCGGCCTGGGCGTCGGCGTGCGCGGCCGCGAGCGCCCGATCCAGGACGCCGCAGCGCGTGGTCGGGACGCGCACGCCGATCTCCGCGGCGAAGCGGTCCTCGGCCGCGCCGATCAGATAGGCGCGCCGGATCCGGTCGAGCACCGGCAGCACCGGCGCCAGCCCGTCGGCCTTGGCGAGCCCGCCGGCGATCCAGTAGATCCGCTCGTAGCTGCGGATCGCCCGCAGCGCCGCCTCGCCGTTGGTCGCCTTGGAGTCGTTGACGTAAGCGATACCGCGGATGCGCGCGACCGTCTCCTGGCGGTGCGGCAGACCCGGATAACATGCAAGCGCCGCCGCGACGTCGGCCGCAGAGACCCCGACCGCGCGGGCCGCAGCGAACGCCGCAGCGGCGTTCTGGTGGTTGTGCGCCCCGGGCAGTGTCTCGATGCCGCGCAGATCGGCCACCGCCGTGCCGGGGCCGACGGCGGTGGCCTCGAACAGCCGCCCGTCGATCACCCAGACCCCGTGATCGAGGCTCCGCCCGACGGAAACGGGCACGGTGTGCCAGCCGGGATCGCGCGCGGTTTCAGTGCACACGCCGCTGGAGATCGCATCGTCCAGGCCGATGATCGCGGTCTGGCCGCACCCTCCGATGCGCCTGCGGAACAGGCGCCGCTTGGCGGCGACATACCCGTCCATGCCGCCGTGCCGGTCGAGGTGATCGGCGCTGATATTGAGCAGGATCGCGATGTCGAAGCGGACCCGTTCGATGAGGTCGAGCTGGTAGGAGGACAGCTCCAGGACGTAGATCCCGCCCTCTCCCAGAACTGGCAGGCCGAGCGCCGGCGGGCCGAGATTGCCGCCGACCGCGACCGTCCGGCCGGCGTGTTCCAGGATGTGGCCGAGCAGCGCGGTGGTGGTCGACTTGCCGTTGGTGCCGGTGATGCCGATGAGCGTCGCACCGGGGACGGTCTCGCCCAACAGCTCGATATCGCCGATCACCGGGCATGCGGCCTTGCGCGCCCGGGCGACGATCGGATGCGGGGCGGGATGGCTGAGCGGGATACCGGGGCTTGGGACCAGCGCCGCGACGCCGGGCCAGTCCCAGCCGCACGGGTCGGCGAGCGCGATCGGGGAGGCTGCGCGGACATCGGCGGAATCGTCCCAAGCGAGCACCTGCGCGCCGCCTTCGATCAGCGCCGATGCGGTCGCGGAGCCGGAACGGCCGAGCCCGAGAACGGCGATGGTCTGGTCTTTGCGGCTTGTTACCCGCATTGCCCTAACGCAGCTTGAGGGTTGACAGACCGGCCAGCGCCAGGACGATCGCGATAATCCAGAAGCGGATCACGATCGTCGATTCGGCCCAGCCCTTGTGCTCGAAATGATGGTGCAGCGGCGCCATCTGGAAGATCCGCCGACCGGTCAGCTTGAAGGACACCACCTGGACGATCACCGAGACCGTCTCCAGGACGAACAGCCCGCCGACGATCGCCAGCACCAGCTCGTGCTTGGTGATCAGGCTGACCGCGCCCAGCGCCCCGCCGGTGGAAAGCGAACCGGTATCGCCCATGAACACCATCGCCGGCGGCGCGTTGAACCACAGAAACCCCAGGCCGGCGCCCACCAGAGCGCCGCAGAACACCGCAAGCTCGCCCGCGCCGCGGACGTGATGGATCTGCAGATAGCTGGAAAACACCGCGTTCCCCGCCAGATAGGCGATCACCGCAAAGCAGACCGCAGCGATCAGCACCGGCATGATCGCCAGCCCGTCGAGCCCGTCGGTCAGGTTGACCGCGTTCGAGGCGCCGACCATGACCAGCACCGCCCACGGCACGAAGAACCAGCCCAGCGGGACCAGCACCTCCTTGAAGAAGGGCACCGCAAGCCCCTGGGCGAGCGGGCCGGCGCTCACCCACGTCATCCAGAAGGCGGCCGCCGCGCCGACGACCACCTGTCCGAGGATCTTGGTCCAGCCGGACAGGCCGCTGCTCGACCGGCTGGTCAGCTTCTTGTAGTCGTCCAGGAACCCGATCGCGCCGAAGGACATCGTCACCAGGAGCGCGACCCAGACATAGTGGTTGGCCAGATCCGCCCACAGAAGGGTGGCCACGAGGATCGAGAACAGAAGCAGCACTCCGCCCATCGTCGGGGTGCCCTTCTTGGTCGCCAGGTGCGATTTGGGCCCGTCTTCGCGGATCGGCTGGCCGGCGCCCTGCCGCAGCTTGAGCCAGTCGATGATCCCCCGTCCGAAGATCAGCGTCAGGAACAGGGCCGTCATCGCAGCGCCACCGGTCCTGAGCGTGATGTAGCGGAACAGGTTGAGAAAGCCGATCTCGTCGGCCAGCGGGAAGAGCGCGCTATAGAGCATGGCGCGACCGCGCCCCCCGCGCTGTGGACAACAGATGTTCCACCACCGCTCCCATGCGGCTGGCGTTGGATCCCTTCACCATCACGACGTCGCCGGCACCGATCGTGGAGGCCACCGGGCCGGCCAGCGCGTGGCCGCTGTCCGCGGCCAGCCCGCGCATCGCCCTGGGCAGGCGGTCCAGCGCCAGGCGCATCTCGCCGGCGGCATGGACGAGATCGATCCCGTTGTCGATCAGCGGCCCGGCGAGTCCGGCGTGCAGCGCATCGGAGTCCGGGCCGAGTTCGCGCATGGGACCGAGCACGGCGATCCGCCGGCCGCCGGTGGCAGGCGGGGTCCGGCCGAGCGTCTCGATCGCCGCCCGCACCGAGGCCGGGTTGGCGTTGTAGCTGTCATCGATCAGCGTGAACTGTCCGCCGCCCCACGCCAGGACATGGCTGCGCCCGCGCCCGTCGAGCGCCGGCAGATCGGCGAGCGCGGCGGCGGCGCGGTGGACGTCGGCGCCCAGCGCATCGGCCACCGCGAGGATCGCCAGGGCGTTGAGCGCCCAGTGTCGGCCCGGCAGCGCGACCCGGAAGGTGATCCGTCGGCCGGCGAGGTCCGCCTCGACCGTGCTGCCGTCGGCCTCCAGCGCGATCGAGCGGGCACGGTAGTCGGTATCGGCGACACCGAAGCTCACGATTTCCGCATCGGGCCGTCGTTGCGATGCCGCCGCGCGCAGCCGCTCGAAGAAGGGGTTGTCACGGTTCAGGACGCAGGTTCCGCCCGTCTCGAGTCCTTCGAAGATCTCCGCCTTGGCGTCCGCGACACCCGCCAGGGAGTCGAAGAAGGCGGTGTGCGCGGTCTCGACATTGGTGATGACCGCGACATGCGGGCGGACGAGCCGGGACAGCGGCGCGATCTCGCCGGGACGGTTCATGCCGATCTCGAAGACCCCGAAGCGGGCCCCGCGCGGCATCCGGGCGAGCGACAGCGGCACGCCCCACTGGTTGTTGTAGCTCGCCGCGCTGGCCGCGGTCAGCGCCTGGCCGCCGAGCACATGGCCGAGCGCCGCCTTGGTGCCGGTCTTGCCGACGCTGCCGGTAACCGCAGCGATCCGTGCGGAGGTTCTCTCGCGCGCGGCAGCGCCCAGGGCGCCGAGCGCGGCAAGGGTGTCGTCGACTTCGAGAAGCGGCGCCCCGGCGCCGAGCCCCGGCGGCCGGCGATGCACCACGGCCGCGACCGCGCCGGCGGCCATGGCGCGGGACACGAAGGCGTGGCCGTCGTTCTGCGGCCCTTCGATGGCGACGAACAGATCGCCCGGCGCCGTGGTCCGGCTGTCGATCGAGACGTGGTCGGCCTGCCAGACATCGGATCGGCGGGCACCGGTGGCCCGCGCGGCCGTTGCGGCCGTCCACAGCGGCTCGCCGCTCATGCGACCACCCCCCCGAACGCGCGCGCGGCCTCGCGCACCGTCTCGACGTCGTCGAACGGGCGTACGGTATCGCCGACGATCTGCCCGGTCTCGTGCCCCTTGCCGCTGACCACCAGGACGTCGCCCTGGCGGAGATCGGCGATCGCAGCCCGGATCGCCTCGGCCCGATCGCCGATTTCCCGCGCATCGGGACAGGCGGTCATGACCGCCTGCCGGATCCGGAAGGGGTTCTCGGTGCGCGGGTTGTCGTCAGTCACGATCACCAGATCGGCGTGCTGGGCGGCCGCCGCCCCCATCAGCGGCCGCTTGCCCGGATCGCGGTCGCCGCCGCAGCCGAAGACCACCGCAAGCCGCGCCGTGGCGTGTGGCTTCAGCGCGGCGAGCGCGTGCGAAAGCGCATCCGGCGTGTGGGCGTAATCGACGTAGATCGGCGCACCGCCGGGGCCGCGCGCGGCAAGCTGGAGCCGGCCGGGCGGCGCCTGGAGCGTCTCCAGCGCCTCGATCGCTTCCTGCCCGTCCTCGCCGGCCGCAACGATCAGACCGAGCGCGCACAGCGCGTTGGCGACCTGGAAGCCGCCGACGAGTGCGAGCCGGGCGCGGCGCGCGCGGCCAAAGGCGACGAACTCGACCACCTGGCCGTCGCCATCGGGCACACGGTCGCGGACCCGCAGCGCGCCGGCCGCGGTTCCGTAATCGATCACCGCACAGCCGCGTTCGGTGCATGTCCGGGCGAACGCGGCGAACTCCGGATTGTCGGCATTGAGCACCGCGACCGCATCGGGCGGCAGCAGGGCATCGAACAGCCGCCGCTTGGCGGCACGGTAATCCGCCAACGAGACGTGGTAATCGAGGTGATCGCGCGACAGGTTGGTAAAGCCGGCCGCGGCAAGCCGCACGCCGTCCAGACGGTGCTGCGCCAGGCCGTGGCTGGACGCCTCCAGCGCCACCCGCTCGGCCCCCGCGCCGGCGAGCCGGGCAAGCTCGCGGTGCAGCGTGACGGGTTCCGGGGTGGTCAGCGCGCCGGACCGTCGCACCGGCGGATGATCGATCCCCAGCGTGCCGACGCTCGCCGCATCCCGGCCCATCGCCGTCCAGAGCTGGCGGGCGAACGCCGCCACCGAGGTCTTGCCGTTGGTTCCGGTGACCGCCACGACGATTTCGGGCTGCGGTCGGTGGAAGGCGGCCGACAACAGGGCGAGCCGGCGACGCGGGTTGTCGTCGATGAGCACACAGACCCCGTTGCCGGGATCGGTGGACACCGCGCCCGGCGGTGCGAGCAACGCCACCGCGCCGTTGGCCAGCGCATCGGCGATGAAATACCTGCCGTCCGCGGCGATGCCCGGCAGGGCGGCGAACAGAAAGCCGGGCGCGACCGCGCGGGAGTCCGCGGTGATACCGGTGATGTCGATCGAAGCGGCGTCCGCGCCGGTTACGGTGACGTCGCCGTCGAGGAGTTCAGCGAGCCGCAAGGCGCCTGCTCCCGCTCGATGTCCTGATCATCTCCGCGCGCAAGTGCGGCCCGGCGTCGTAGCTGTCGTCGGCGACCGGCTCGACGCCGAGCAGCGGGCCGATGCGCGCAACGATCCGCCCGACGACCGGTGCCGCGACCCAGCCGCCGGTGGCATAGCCGCGCGTCCGGGCGGTGCCCTTGGGCTCTTCGAACATGGCCAACACGACATAGCGGGGCTGGTCGATCGGAAAGGCCGCAACGAAGGACGACAGCAGGCGTTTGCGATCATAGCCGCCGGCGACGGCCTGGTGGGCGGTGCCGGTCTTGCCGCCGACGAGATAACCGGCCGCTGCGCCGCGCCTGCCGGTCCCTTCGGTCACCGCACGGCGCAGCAGCCGGCGCATCTTTTCCGAAGTGGCCTGCGAAAGCACGCGGCGCGGCGCGGCATCGGCGGGATCTTCCACCCGGAGCAGCGTCGGGCGGTGCATCAGCCCGCCATTGACCACCGCCGCCACCCCGGCGGCGAGATGCAGCGGCGAGACCGCCAGACCGTGTCCGAACGCGATCGTCATCGTGTTGATGTCGCGCCACCGGCGCGGGTAGAGCGGTCGGCCGACTTCGCCGATTTCGACCGCGACCGGCCGCAGCAGGCCGAGTTCGTCCAGGAAGGCGCGCTGACGGCGGCCGCCCACGGCAAGGGCCATCTTCGCCGTTCCGATATTGGAGGAGTGGATGAAGATTTCCGGAACCTTCAGCCATCGCGCCTGTGGATGGTAGTCGCGGATCCAGTGGCCGGCCGCCCGGATCGGCCGGGTCGCATCGAACCGGTCCGACAGTGTGACGGCGCCGGCTTCGAGCGCAAGCGCGGTGGTGAAGATCTTGAAGGCCGAGCCCATCTCGTAGATGCCGAGCGTGGCGCGGTTGAAACGCTCTGCCGCCGATGCCCGCGCCGGCCGGTGGGGATCGAAATCCGGCAGAGAGCCTATCGCGAGCACCTCACCGGTGGCGACATCCAGGACCAGACCGGAGGCGCCGGAAGCACGGTGGGCCGCCATCGTCTCGGCGAGCGTAGCGCGAAGAACGTGCTGGACCCGGACGTCGAGCGACAGCACCAGCGGCGCCCCGCGCACCCGCAGCGCGTCATCGAAGCGGCGTTCGATCCCCGCAAGCCCGTTGCCGTCGGGATCGGAGAACCCGACCGCGTGCGCGGTCAGCGCGCCGGCCGGATAGACCCGGCGCTGATCGCGGCGGAACGCAAGGCCGGGGATGCCCAGACGGTTGACCGCATACTGTTCCTTGGGCGTCAGGTGCCGGCGCAGCATGACGAAACGCCGTCCAGCCCGGAGCCGGGCGGCGGTGGTCGCGCGGTCCAGACCGGGCAGAACCCCGCTCAGGGCGGCGGCGGCGCGGTCGGGGTCGGGGACCTGCCAGGTATCGGCCACCAGCGTCCCGGTGGCGAGGCTCGCCGCGAGCACGACGCCGTTGCGGTCGGTGATTTCCGCGCGCGCGGCCGTGCCGCGGGACAGCGCGGCGCTCTGCACATCGCGCGGCTCGGTTCCGGCCTGCAGCACCGTCACGTCGATCAGGCGTGCGGCAATCACCATGAACGTCGCGCTCAGGACGGCGCTGATCACCAGGAGCCGTCTGCGGCCGACCTCGACGGCCTCTTTGCGTTGGCCGTCAAGCCTGATCGCGCCGGCGGTGAACCGGGGCCGGACGGTCATCGAAGCCTCCCGTCTACGGTCATCGGAGCCTGTCCGTCTATCCTGACGAAACGCGCGGGCGGACGCGCAACCGGTGGTGATTCCGGCGCATCGGGCGGCCCGGCGAACGGCAGCTCGGCGATCTGCATCACCTGGTGGGGCATCGGCGCCTGCAGGCCCAGATGACGGCGTGCCAGATCTTCCAGCCGGGCCGGCCGGTTGAGATAGCTCCATTCCGCGCGCAGGACGTTGATCGCCTCGATCTGATCGGCGATGTCGCGGTTCAACCGTTCGAGTCGATTTTCGCGCTCCTGGACCTCGGTGTTCACCACGATCGAGAACGCCCCGGCCAGCACGGCGAGGAAACCGCACACGACGGTGGAGCGCCGGCTCACCGCGCCGTCTCCCGGGGCGGGGCGGCGGTACGCTCGGCCGCACGCAGCCTTGCCGAGCGCGCCCGGGGATTGGCGTCGATTTCCACCGGCGAAGGCCTGCGCGCGCGGCGATGCAGGAGCCTGAACGTCTCGCCCGGGCCGGGCTCGGCGGGCTCCGGGCGATGGCGCGAGGGAAGCGCCCGACCCGACGACCGGTCGCGAAGGAACCGCTTGACCGTGCGGTCCTCGAGCGAGTGGAAGGTGATCGCCGCAAGCCGCCCGCCCGGTCGCAGCAGCGATTCCGCTGCGGCCAGGCCGCGGCCGAGCTCGCCGATCTCGTCGTTGACGTGAATCCGGATCGCCTGGAAGGTCCGGGTCGCCGGATCGATCGCATCCCGACCGGATCTGCGGGCCGGGCCGGACGCCTGGCGGACGATCGCCGCCAGCTCGCCCGTCCGCGTGATGGGGGCAAGGCCGCGCGCAGCGACGATCGCGCGTGCGATCCGGCGCGCCCGGCGCTCCTCGCCGAGACCGCCGATGATCGCAACCAGCGCGGCTTCGGGCGCATCGTTGATCACATCGGCGGCCGAGCGGCCCGCGCCCGACATGCGCATGTCCAACGGCCCGTCCTCGCGGAAGGAAAACCCGCGCTCCGGCCGATCGATCTGCATTGAAGACACGCCCACATCGAGCGCGATGCCGTCGACCGCGGCGATCCCGCGTTCGGCGAGCAGCGCGTCCATGCGCCCGAAACAGCCTTCGATCAGGGTGAAGCGGTCGCCGTGCGCGGCGCGCAGCCCGGCCGCCTCCGCTTCTGCGGCCGGGTCGCGGTCGATGCCGCAGACCGTGCAGCGCGCGGCTTCGAGCAACGCGCGGCTGTAGCCGCCGGCACCGAAAGTGCCGTCGACATAGATCGCATCGTCGCGCGGGGCGAGAACGGCCATCACCTCGGCCAGCATCACCGGAATGTGGACGGGCCGGCTCACAAGCCATCCCCCTGTAATGCGCCCCCAGCACTTGCGATGCGCGCGCGCAGAGCCGCGAGGGTCTCCTGCTGATGGGCCTCGAAAGCGGCAGGCGCCCAGATCTGGAACCGGTTGCCGCGCCCCACGAAAATCGCCTGGCCGTCGATCCCGGCATGGGCGGTGAGCGCTGCCGGCAGGACGATCCGGCCCTCGCCATCGAAGGGAAGCTCACGAATGATCGGCATCACCGCCTCGACCAGCGAGTCACCGCCGCCCAGGAGGATCTGTTCGAAGTCGCCGCCCTCCAGCGACTGGCTGACCCGGCGCGCGTTGAGCGCTTCGAGCACCTCGCGACCGAACGCCTCCACCGCCGGCTGAAGCAACGACGGATAGGCGATCAGCCCCGGAAAGCTCGATCCCGACAGCACGGCGCGGAACGGCGCCGGAACCGAGACGCGGCCCTTGCGGTCGACTTTGTTCACATAGGTCGACAGAAACGCGGTCAACCGTCTTCTCCCAACCCCGTCCAGCCCCGCCGGATGACGTCGCGCACCCGTCGGAACCAATGGGATCGAATGGTCTAACATGGAAAAATATGGTGGTCAATGGACTTTGCCGGGCAATCCAAGCAAAAACATGCGCTTTTCGCGCTCTGTAAACGACGCGCTACGCCGTGGTCTCGACCGCCGGAAGTCCGCAGCCGGTCGAACGCCGGCCCACGGTCATCGGTGATTGTGGCCCCTTTATGTTCTTTTATTGTTCTATTGATGGCGAGCCGGACGGACCGCCTGGAAGATCGGCGCCGTCGGCACGTCCCGGGCAGAGAGAGAGAGGTGTCAGGCGGCCTGTAAGCCGGGTTCTGTCCCCGCGGGCGCGGGGGATGGCCATTCATCTGGGGCGGCCGTTGCCGGACGCGTCGCGCGACCCACCCGGGCGATGGCGCGGAAACGCGCCTGCGGGCCGAACCCGGTATCGCGCCTACGCGGTGTTGCTCCCGGTGGGGTTT
>CAYFYS010000008.1:0-14063 GCA_964347365.1 uncultured Rhodospirillaceae bacterium
GGCAAGGTACTGACCGGCGGCGTGGACGCCAACGCCCTGCAGCGTCCCAAGCCGCTCTTCGGCGCGGCGCGCAACATCGAAGAAGGCGGATCGCTGACCATCATCTCCTCAGCGCTGATCGATACCGGCTCGCGCATGGACGAGGTCATCTTCGAGGAGTTCAAGGGCACCGGCAATTCCGAGATCATCCTCGACCGCAAGCTCGCCGACAAGCGCACCTTCCCGGCGATGGACATCACCAAGTCCGGCACCCGCAAAGAGGAGCTTCTGGTCGATCGCGGCACCCTGTCCAAGATGTGGGTCCTGCGCCGCATCCTCACCCCGATGGGGGTGACCGACGCGATGGAGTTCCTGGTCGACAAGATAAAGGACACCAAGAACAACCCCGACTTCTTCGCCTCCATGAACCAGTAGGCGCGCCGGCTGCGTATCCCCGCCACATGCACGCCCGACCCGGAGGCCAGCGCGGGCGTTACGGGATCAGGACGGTCGATCCCGTCGTTTTGCGGGCCTCCAGGTCACGATGGGCCTTCGCCGCATCCTTCAGCGCGTAAGTCTGATTGACCTCGATCCGCACCGCGCCCGAGCGCACTACCCGGAACAGATCGCCTGCGCATTTCACCAGCGCCTCCCTTGTGGCGGTGTAGTGCGGCAGCGACGGCCGGGTCATGTAGAGCGAGCCCTTGCTGGCCAGGAGGCCGGCGTCGAAGTCGGTGATCGGCCCCGAGGCGTTGCCGAAGCTCACGAACAGGCCGCGCGGGCGCAGGCAGTCGAGCGAGGCGGGGAAGGTGTCCTTGCCGATCGAATCGTAGACTACCGGCAGGCCTTCGCCCTTGGTGATCTTTTTCACCTGCGTGGCGAAATCCTGTCTGGTGTAGACGATCGGGTAGTCGCAGCCATGCGCGGCGGCGAGGTCGGCTTTCTTCTTCGTGCCGACGGTGCCGATCACGCGTGCGCCCAGATGTTTCGCCCACTGGCAGAGGATCAGCCCGACGCCGCCGGCCGCAGCGTGGATCAGGACCGTATCGCCCTTGCCCACCCGGTAGGTCTGGCGCAACAGGTATTGGGCGGTCATGCCCTGCAGCATCATCGCTGCGGCGGTTTCGGCGGCGATCCCCTTGGGGACCTTGACCACCCGTTCGGCCGGGATCAGCCGCGCCTCCGCATAGGCGCCCAGCGGTGCGGTGGCATAGGCCACCAGATCGCCGACCGCGAAATTCGTCACCCCGCGTCCCAGCGCCTCGATGCGGCCGGCGGCCTCCATGCCGAGGGTCAGTGGCATCGGCAGCGGATAAAGCCCGCTCCGGTGGTAGACGTCGATATAGTTGAGCCCGACCGCGCGGTGGCGCACCAGCACCTCGCCGGTCTTCGGTCTGGCGAGCGCAACCTCGCGCCACTTCATCGCCGAGGGCGGGCCGGGCGCATCGATCTGGATGGCTTTGGGCATGGGGGACCTCCCGGCGGTCTTCGGGTGCCGGCGTCATCTCAACCCAGATTGGCCTTCAGGAAGGAAGCCGTACGCGCGTTCGCCGTCTCCGCGGCCTCCTGGTCGTAATGTTCTCCGCCGATGCGCGCGAAGGCGTGGTCGACGTCCGGGTAGGTGTGGACAGTGAACAGCGCATTGCCGCCCAGCCCCGCAACGATCTGGGCCTGGGCCTCCGGCGGGCAGAAGCCGTCGCGCGCGGCGATGTGGATCATGGCGGGATTCTTCGCGTTGGCCGCCTTGTCCATGTGGCCTTCGATCTGCACCGGGTAGTAGCCGACCGCAGCGTCGGTATCGGTGAAGCAGGCCGTCATGTAGGCGAGACTGCCGCCGAGGCAGTAGCCGACGGTGCCGACCTTGCCCGAACACGATTCCAGGCCCCGGACGTGGGCGATGGTGGTTGCCAAGTCGGCCACGCCGTTGTCGTAGTCGAAGCCCTGCAGGTAGCCGAAGGCCTTGTCCCACTCCTCCTGCGACTTGTCGGTGAGCTGGACACCGGGCTCCTGGCGCCAGAACAGATCGGGGCAGCAGGCGATGTAGCCGGTTTCGGCGAAGCCGTCGCACAGATCGCGCATGACGCGGTTGACCCCGAAGATCTCCTGGATGACGACTAGCCCCGGGCCGGATCCCGATCCCGGCATCGCGAGATAGGCCCCGAACGCCCCGCCGTCATGCGCCTGTATGGTGATCTCGCTCATGCCCTTCCCCCTTCGGTCCCATTACCCGGTCCCATCGCCGGATTGTCGCCCGAACCCGCGAGGCTGGCAAGCCACGAGAACGAGGACGTGTCGGTAACACGGGATCTGTCCGGTTTCGGAAGGCGTCCAGGCCATGGCGGGTTTGGATGCCTCGGACGGAGCGGGCACAGGGTCTGAGATCGATGAAGTTCGCGGAGGTTGATGGCCGTATCCCGGCAGGGGCGTTGCGCCGGGCCGAGGCGGCGGTGGTGCCGGGCCTCTCGGGGCGGAGCTTCCGGCGCTGGCGCGATCGCTTCGCGGCCGACGGGGCGAAAGGTCTCTACGACCGCCTGCTTGGCCGGATCTCGGCCCTACACCCCGGCGCGGCGCGCACCGTCTCGAACGACAACACCGTGCGTTTCAGTGAAACTCCACCGATCTACGCCTTGCCTCACTTGCGTTCTGATCGGGCGGCGTCACGCCGGCGACGCCCCATCCTGCGTACCCTCCCCACGACGTCATGGCCCGGCTTGTCCCGGCCATCTCCCGGGTCCCGACGAGATGCCCGGAACGAGTCCGGGCATGACGGGGGAGCGGCGGTGGCGTTTCAAGGATAAGCAGGAATCACAATGTTCTCGACAGGCCGCCAGAACGGGGACTCCGAGCCCGTTTTTCCCACTTCAGCTGCGCTGCCAGACCCTCGGGCGTGGTCTGCGGCAACGAGCATGTCGGGCCGATACAGACATAGGCCGCGGGTGCGCCGTCGAGAAGCCCCTTGCCGGCGGCCGGATGTCCCGTCGGCAGGGCTTCGTCGGGCGCAAAGACCGCAATCACGCGCGCAGCGACCGGCGCGCGCCAGGCGGTGCGCATCAACGCCCTTGTGGCGGCGTCCGCGCGCCTGCCCACGATGGCGATCTGGGTGCCACGCTGGAGCATCTCGTTTGCGTTCAACAGGCTCGCCAGCGCGAAGAAGTTCTGCGCCACCTCGCCGGCGAAGGCGGTGACCAGGGCCTCGGCCCGCGCCCGGTAGAAGTCCTCGCCCGTCAGCAGGTAGAGCCGGGCCAGTACCTCGGCGATCATGCCGTTGCCCGAAGGGGTGGCGTTGTCCTCGGCCGACTTGGTGCGCACGATCAGCGCCTCGGCGTCGTCTGCGGTCAGAAAATAGCCGCCGGAAGGGTCCCGGTAATGGGTATCGAGCACATCGATCCAACCGCGTGCGGCGGCAAGGTAACGCGCCTCGCCGGTCGCCTCGTGGAGTGCCAGCGCACCACGCGCCATCCCGGCATAGTCGTCGAGCGTTGCGGCATGGCGTGCACGGCCGTCGCGCCAGCAATGCGCGAGCCGGCCGGAATCCTGCATCTTCGCGGTGACGAAATCGAACGCTTCCACCGCCTCCGTCAGCCAGTCGGGCTCTTCGAACACCGATGCGGCATCGGCCAGCGCCGCGATCGCCAGCCCGTTCCAGTCGGCCAGCACCTTGTCGTCCCAGCCCGGGCGGGCGCGGCGTTCGCGCAACCGCAGGAGGACGGCGCGGCTGCGCGCCAATGTTCGCTCTTCGTTCTCATCGAAGGGGCCCGCCGCATGGTTGCGGTGGAGGATCGTTTTACCCTCCCAGTTGCCGGCGGTGCGCACGTCGTAGGCCCGCTTGAACAGGGCGGCATCGGCACCGAGCGCCTGGTCGATCTCCGCCTCGGTCCAGACATAGAACTTGCCTTCTACCCCCTCGCTATCGGCGTCCAGCGAGGCGGCGAAACCGCCGCCCTGGGCGGTCATCTCGCGGCCGATCCAGCCGATCGTCTCGCGGATGCGGGCGGCGAATAGCGGCGAGCGGGTTTCTTTCCACGCCGCGGTCAGCAGCTCGACGAGCTGGGCGTTGTCGTAGAGCATCTTTTCGAAATGCGGCACCAGCCAGCGCGCATCGGTGGCATAACGGGCGTAGCCGCCGCCGAGATGGTCGTAGATTCCGCCCTGGCTCATCTTCTCCAGGGTCAGCAACACGGAAGCGCGCGCTTCTTCGGCGGCGTTGCGCAGCCAGGCCCGCCACAACAGCGCGAGCGTGGATGGGTTGGGGAATTTGGGCGCCGTGCCGATGCCGCCCTCGACCTTGTCGTATTGCGTAGCGATGCGTGCGGCCGCTTGGTCGTTGATCTCCACGGCGAGGGGGCCGCCGGCGCGCGAGCGCGCCATCGCCGCGATATGGCCGCGCAGCGCGGCTGCCGCCTCGGCGACCTTGCCCGGCTCCTCGCGGTAGATCCGGGCGAGTCCCTCCAGCACGTCGGGGAAGCCGGGGCGGCCGAAACGGGACTCTGGCGGGAAGTAGGTCCCGCCCCAGAACGGTTCCCCGTCGGGGGTGAGGAACATGGTCAACGGCCAGCCGCCCTGCTGGCCCATCATGTGCAGGGCGCGCATATAGATCGTGTCGATGTCCGGCCGTTCCTCGCGGTCGACCTTGACGTTGACGAAATACCGGTTCATCACCGCGGCGATCGCCTCGTTCTCGAAACTCTCATGGGCCATCACATGGCACCAGTGGCACGCCGCGTAGCCGACCGAAAGCAGGATCGGCCGGTTTTCCGCCTTGGCGCAGGCCAGCGCCTCGGGCCCCCAGGGCCGCCAGTGGACCGGGTTGTCGGCATGCTGCAGGAGATAGGGGCTGGTCTCTTCGGACAGGAGGTTTCGGCTCATGCACGGTGCCTGCCAGGGTGAGCGATGGAACAGTCTGCCGCCGCTTCCACCGTGGTGGCAAGCCGTACGGTGCGGGCGGTGAACGCCGCGCCGACGATCTTCGCGCTTTCCAGCGCGCCCGGCCGCGCGGCGATCGCGGTCTTCCGGGTTTCCGGCCCCGGCGCGCGCCAATGCCTGGACCGTATCGCGGGCATCGCTGCGCCCGTGCCGCGCCGGGCGGTGTACGCATATCTGCGCGATCCGCAGACCGAAGAGATTCTGGACGAAGCAATCGCGATCTGGTTTCCCGCCCCGGGCTCCTATACCGGCGAGGATATGGCCGAACTCCACGTCCATGGCGGCCACGCGGTCATCGAGGCCGTCGGGCTCGCGCTTGGCCGGCTCGACGGGTTCGCGCCGGCGGCCCCGGGCGCGTTCACCCGCCGCGCCTTCCTCGCCGGTAAGCTCGACCTGACCCGGGTCGAAGCGATCGCCGATTTGATCGACGCCCAGACCGAAGCCCAGCGCCGCCAGGCCCGGCGCCAGGCCGGCGGCGCGCTGGAAGCGCTCTATGAAGGCTGGCGCGCCGATCTGACCGCCGCGCTGGCCCATGTCGAGGCCGTAATCGACTTCCCCGACGAGGATCTCCCCGACGGGATCGAGGACGCGATTGCGGACCGGCTCGCGCGTCTCGCCGCTGAAGTGGAGTCCCACCTCGCCGACGGCAATCGCGGCGAGCGCCTGCGGGACGGGGTCTCGGTCGCTATCCTCGGCCCGCCCAATGTCGGCAAATCCAGCCTGCTCAACCGCCTGGCCGGGCGCGAGGCGGCGATCGTCTCGCCCCTTCCCGGCACCACCCGTGACGTGATCGAAGTTCCTCTCGATCTCGGCGGCTACCCGGCAATTCTCGCCGATACCGCCGGTCTGCGCGCGCCCGGCGAGGAAATCGAGGCCGAAGGCGTGGCCCGCGCCCGCGCCACCGGCGCCCAGGCCGATATCAGGCTCGTCCTGGTCGATGCCGCTTCGCTGGATGCGGCCGCGCCGGTGCCGGACGACGATACGATTGTCGCCGCCAACAAGATCGACCGCGCGCGCCTGCCCGACGGTGCGAGGCTGCACGGCGTGCCGGTGCTGCCGATCTCGGTGCGCACCGGGGCGGGGCTCGACCTTCTGATCGCAACACTCGGTGCTGCGGTTGCGGACAAGGCGGCGCTGGGCGTCGCGCCCGGCCCCACCCGGACGCGCCATCGGCTGGCGCTGGAGTCCTGTCGCGACAGCCTCGCGCGGGCGCGCACCGCCGGCGAGGCGGCGCTGGCGGCAGAGGACATGCGCGCTGCGCTGCACGCGCTCGGCCGGATCACCGGCCGGGTCGATGTCGAAGACGGGCTCGACGCGGTGGCCCGCGATTGCTCCAGCGGCACGTCGCCGGGCGGCAATGTTACCCGTCAAACATTGCCGCCCGGGCCACGACGCGCGGAACGGCGGGGTGGTTGCCAAGCCAATGTTTCACGTGAAACATTGAACCTGTGCACGTCGTGTGTGGCCTGCCAGAGGCCGTCGCCCGGCCAATGTTTCACGTGAAACATCGCACCGCGCCGGTTTTCCGGTGACATTCCAAGTCCGCGTTCCTATGGTCACCCGATGTCGGATCGAACGACCTATGACGTGATCGTCGTCGGGGGCGGGCACGCCGGCTGCGAGGCCGCGTGCGCTTCCGCCCGGCTGGGCGCGCGCACCCTGCTTGCGACCCACCGGCCGGAGACCGTCGGCGCGATGTCGTGCAATCCGGCGATAGGCGGGCTCGGCAAGGGCCATCTCGTGCGCGAGATCGATGCGCTCGACGGTGTGATGGGCCGGGCGATCGACCGCGCCGGCATCCAGTTCCGCATGCTCAACCGGCGCAAGGGCCCCGCCGTCCAGGGGCCGCGCGCCCAGGCCGACCGCGCGCTCTATCGCGCTGCCATGCAGGCGATCCTCGCCGCCCAGCCCGGCCTGGCCAGCCGCGCGGCGGCGGTCGGCGACATCCTCCTCGATCGCGCCGGGCGTGCTGCCGGCGTCCTGACGGAGGCCGGCGTTGCGATCCGCGCCGGGGCGGTGGTGCTGACGACGGGCACGTTCCTGCGTGGAAAAATCCATATCGGCGCGGACACCCGCCCGGCCGGCCGCGCGGGCGAGGCGCCGTCGTCCGCCCTCGCCGGCACGCTGGCCCGGCTCGGCTTCGCGCTCGGCCGGCTCAAGACCGGCACGCCTCCCCGGCTCGACGGCCGCACCATCGACTACCCGTCCCTCGAACGCCAGAAGGGCGACGATCCGCCGACCCCCTTCTCGACCCTGACCGAGCGGATCACCGTGCCGCAGGTCGATTGCCACGTCACCTGGACCAGCGCGGCCGCGCACGAGACGATCCGCGCCAATCTTCACCGCTCGCCGATCTATTCCGGGCAGATCGAAAGCCGGGGGCCGCGCTACTGCCCCTCGATCGAGGACAAGGTGGTCCGGTTCGCCGACCGCCCGCGCCACCGGATTTTCCTCGAGCCGGAGGGGCTTGGCGACCACACCGTCTATCCCAACGGCATCTCGACATCTCTGCCGGAGGCGGTCCAGCACGCGATGGTCCGCGCGATCCCGGGGCTTGAGCGCTGCACGATCCTGCGGCCCGGCTACGCGATCGAGTACGACCATGTCGATCCGCGCGAGCTCGCGCCAAGCCTGGAGACGCGGCGCGTGCCGCGCCTGTTCCTGGCCGGGCAGATCAACGGCACCACCGGCTACGAAGAGGCCGCCGGGCAGGGGCTGATCGCCGGGCTCAACGCGGCGCTGACCGCATCGGGGCGCGCGGACGCCTTCACGCTGGACCGCGCCGAGGCCTATATCGGGGTGATGATCGACGATCTGGTGACCCGCGGCGCGCCGGAGCCCTATCGCATGTTCACCTCCAGGGCCGAGTACCGGTTGTCGCTGCGCGCGGACAACGCCGACCGGCGGCTGACGCCCCGGGGCGAGGCGGTCGGCTGCATCGGCGCCCGGCGCGCCCGCCGGTTCGCCGAGAAGAGAAGGGCGCTCGACGCCGCAAGGGCGCTGTGCGAGCGGCTGACGGCGCACCCGGCCACGCTGCGCCGCCACGGGCTTCCCGCCGCAGAGGACGGGCAGGCGCGCAGCGCCGCTTCGTTGATCGCCGCATCCGATGTCGACATCGCGTTCCTCGCCCGCGTGTGGCCCGTACTGGGTGCGCTCGATGCGGCGCACCTGCGCCAGATCGCGATCGATCGCCGCTACGGCGCCTATCTCGCGCGCCAGAGCGCCGATATCGCGATGTTCCGGCGCGACGAGCAGCTGAGCCTGCCGGCGGGTCTCGACTACCATGCGATCGGCGGGCTGTCGCTGGAGGTGACCGAGAAGCTCGACCGCGCCCGACCCGCCACGCTGGGCGCGGCCGCGCGCATCCCCGGCGGGACGCCGGCGGCGCTCATGGCGCGGCTGCGCTGCGTCAGGCGTGCGCCGGCGCGCGCCTGACGCCCCCCGTCGGCGGCGCGCGCCGGTGCCGATGTCGGCTTCCGCCTGCGCCGCTGCGCTCAATGTTTCACGTGAAACATTGGACCGGCTGGAGGCCTATGTCGCGGTGCTGCGCCATTGGCAGCGCCGCCGGAACCTGATCGGGGCGGCCACCGAAGGCGATGTGTGGCGCCGCCATGTTCTCGATTGCGGACAGATCGCAGCGCATATCCCGCCCGGGGCGCGGCGCATCACCGATCTCGGCAGCGGGGCCGGCCTGCCCGGGCTGGTTCTGGCGATCCTGACCGGGCTGCAGACCGACCTTGTCGAATCGGACGGCGCCAAGGCGGCGTTCCTCGCCGAGGCGGCGCGCCGGACCGAAGCGCCGGTGATAATCCGCCACGGCCGCATCGAAGCGCTTACGCCGTGGCCGACCGACGTGCTGACCGCCCGCGCGCTGGCGCCGCTCGCGCGCCTTTTGGACTACGCCGCGCCGTTCCGCACCGCCGCGTCAGATCGGCAGCCGCTCTACATCTTCCACAAGGGCGCCGCCTGGCGTCGGGAATTGACCGAGGCGGCGCGTTCGTGGCATATATCCGGCCACGACGTGCCCAGCGTGACCGATCCGGCCGCGCGGGTGCTGGTCCTTGTCGATGTCGAGCGGGCGCAGCGACCGGTCGCCCAACGGTGAGCGCATGCAGCAATCTCCGGACAGCGGGCCGATCCGGGCCACGCGGCCCGAGGCCGCGCGCGCGTCGCAGATCATCGCCATCGCCAACCAGAAGGGCGGCGTCGGCAAGACGACCACGGCGATCAACCTCGGCACCGCCCTGGCCGCAGTGGACAAGCGGGTGTTGATCTTCGACCTCGACCCCCAGGGCAACGCCTCCACCGGGCTCGGCGTCGGGCCGCGCGGGCGGCTGAGCGGCTCCTACGACGTGCTGATCGACGGCGTGGAGATCGGCGCGGTCGCGCATCCGACGGCGGTTCCGGGGCTTTTGATCGTCCCCTCGACGATCGATCTGTCCGGTGCCGAGCTCCAGCTCGTCGGGGTCGACCGGCGGGAGTTTCGCCTGTCCGCCGCTCTGCGACCGGTCGCGGCGGACTACGACTACATTCTGATCGATTGTCCGCCGGCGCTCGGCCTGTTGACGCTGAACGCGATGACGGCCGCAACCCACGTCCTGGTGCCGCTGCAGTGCGAGTTCCTCGCCCTCGAAGGGCTGCGCCAGCTCGTGCGCACGGTCGATCAGGTGAAGAAGAACTTCAACCCGGAACTGCAGATCCAGGGAATCCTGTTGACCATGTTCGACGGCCGCAACCGGCTCAGCGCCCTGGTCGCCGAGGACGTGCGGAGCTTCTTCGGCACGAAGGTCTACGACACCGTCATCCCGCGCAATATCCGGGTGTCCGAGGCGCCCTCGCACGGCAAGCCGGTGCTCCTCTACGACCATCGCTGCTCGGGCGCGCTGGCCTATATGCGCCTGGCGAGCGAGATCCTGCGGCGCGAGAGGGAGGTTGCGGCATGAACGAGGACACCGCACGCCGGCGCCAGCTCGGGCGCGGCCTGTCGGCGCTGTTCGGCGAGGAGCCGGACGCACCGCCGTTGCTGCCGGCCGACAACCCGGGTGGCGACCGCCTGCGCGTCGTCCCGATCGAGTTTCTCGGCCCCGGCGCGCACCAGCCCCGCCGTGCCTTCAGCGAGGCGGGGATGGAAGAGATGGTTGCCTCGGTGCGCGAGCGCGGCATCCTCCAGCCGCTGATCGTCCGCCCCGACCCGGCCGCGCCGGATCGTTACGAGATCGTCGCCGGCGAGCGCCGCTGGCGCGCCGCCCAGCGTGCCCAGCTCCACGAGGTGCCGGTGATCGTCCGGGATTTTTCCGACAGGGCCGCGCTCGAGATCGCCCTGATCGAGAACATCCAGCGCCAGGACCTCTCGCCGCTCGAAGAGGCGGAGGGTTACAGCCGGCTGATGGACGAGTTCGGTCACACCCAGGACGTGCTGGCGGAGGTCGTCGGCAAGAGCCGCAGCCATATCACCAACACCTTGCGGCTCTTGCGCCTGCCCGACGGCGCGCGGGCGCTGCTGTCCGAGGGGGCGCTGAGCGCCGGCCACGCGCGCGCCCTGGCGGGCGCCGAGGACGCTGACGCCCTCGCCAGGGACGTGGTGCGCCGCGGGCTCAACGTCCGTCAGACGGAGCGGCTGGTCCTGCAGGCGCGCCGGGCCGGCGCGCCCAGGCGCACGCGCGCCGGGTCGGTGCGCGATCCGGGGATCGGCCGGATCGAGGACGTGCTTACGCGCCAGCTCGGGCTTCGGGTCGCCATCCGGACGCGCGGCGTCGGCGGCGCGCTGGTCGTCCACTACGAGACGCCCGAACAGCTCGAGCGCGTGCTGCAACACCTGAAGGCCGGCATCGCGGTAAACGACAGATCGTGAGTGTGCGGCCGGGCCGCGCATGCCAGGGAGGATCGCGATGAGCGCGCAGATTCCGGACAAACCCGTCGTCCACATGGTGGGCAGCCTGCCGCTCCCCGATGCGGCGAGCGCCTTTAGCACCGTCGCCGATTCGCTCGGCGCCCACATGCAGCGCATCCCCGACGGCGAGACCGGGCGGCGCACGCGCTGGATCAGTTTTATCAACGACCAGCTCAAGGAACACCCCGACCTCGAAGTCGACCCGACGATCCCGCCGTTCGAATTCAAGCAGTGGGACGGCGGGACCGTCTATGTGGTCGAACGTCTCCGGGTGAAAGAGACGGTCGATCCGGCCACGCTGCGCTTTGCGACGGGCTATGCCGATGATGCGATCCGCAACTACGCCGACTTCAAGCGCCTCAAGGAGGAGGGCGTGATCCCCGCCCCGGTGAAATACCAGATATGTATGGCAACGCCCCTGGCGATCACATATAACTTCATCTCTCCCAAGGCCTATGACGCCTTCCTGCCGGCCTACACCGCGCACCTGACCGAGGAGTTCCTGCGCATCGCCGCAACCCTGCCGCATGGCGAGATTTCCTACCAGTGGGACGTCTGCCAGGAGGTCCTGATGTGGGAGGGGTATTTCGACCAGCCCGCCGGGTTCAAGGACCAGATCGTGACCTCTCTGGGCGCCGTCGGCGACCTCGTCCCGGCCGCGATCGATCTCGGCTACCATCTGTGTTACGGCAGCCCGCGCGATGAGCACCTGGTCCAGCCGAAGGACAGGGCGGTCATGGTCGAAATCGCCAACGGCCTGTTCGGCGCGCTCGCCCGGCCGGTCCAGTACGTCCACATGCCGGTGCCGAAGGACCGCAACGATGCGGCCTATTTCAGCCCGCTCGACGGGCTGCGCCTGCCGGACGGAACGGCGCTCTATCTCGGCCTGGTCCATGAGGGCGATGCGCAGGGCAACGCCGCCAAGCTGGCCGCTGCGCGCCGCCATGTCCCGGTCGCCGGGGTGGCGGCCGAATGCGGCCTCGGCCGCGGCGATCCCGCCACGCTGTCCGACGTCCTGGAACAGCACCGCCTCCTCGCCGCCTCAGGCTGAGACGGTTGAAAGGAAGGACGGTCTCGGGGTCCCCCTTTCCCATGGGGACCATCAGTTCGAGCCGGTGGGCAGCGTCGTTGACCGGGATCACGGAGCCGAACGGCTCAGCACCTACCCCGGAGGAACTGGCGCGCGTCGCGCTGCGGCCCATGCAAGTGGTCGAAGACGCAGACGCTTAGAGGTCAGTCATGGCACCGGATGAACTTGTAGACATCCTCTCCCGCCTCTATCGCGACGCACCCAAAGACGAGGCCATGGCGATGGTCCATCTGTTCGGGATCAAGTATGCCGCCGAGATCAGGCGATGCGGGGAATCTGTTCCACAGCTCGTTCGCCGGTCATGTGTGCCAAATCCTCATAAGACGGAGGTGTACAAGGGTATGAGGCTGGCGAAGTACGTCACGCTGCGGCCCGCTTGGGACTTTCGTATATAATCCCCCTTCACGTGCTTCGAGGATCGCGTGACGCTACGGATGTGCGGCGCGGCGGCAAGTGCCGGTAAGCTCATGGGAGCACCGGTGATCCAAATCTTCACCGTCGAAGACTGTTTCGATGGCCGCGCCCCCGGAATGCCCCTGGCCGGGTGAGCCGTCAACCTTCGCCGTCGCGCGCGAGTGCGCGCAGCGCGGCCAGGCCGACCGGGCCGCCGTCGAACTCGGTCATGGAATCGGCGAGCGCATCCCAGGCGTAGCCCGCCGCGGTGCTGTCGCCCAGGAGGTGGAAGACCGGCGTCGCGCCGAGGACGGCCGCGATGACGATCATCGACAGCGCCGCAACCGGGGTCTGGGCGACGGCTCCTTCCGGGAACGCATCCGATCGCAGATCGACCCCGCAGAGCCTGGCCATCAGCGCCGCGCCGTCTACGCCCGCGACCACGAAGTGGAACGACGCCGCGTTCCGCATGACGCGGTGGCACCCGGCCGGGTCTTGGGCGGCGTGCGCCCGGTCGAGCACCGCGCACGGATCGGCAGCCTCGTCGATGCCGGCAAGGATCAGCGCCTCGGTGGGGGCAAGCCGGGCGGCGATCGCCCCGCCGGGCTGCGCATCGGCGCGGTTGTTGTGCGCAAGCCCCCGCACCCCCCGGGAGGCGAGCCAGGAAAGCGCCGCCGGTCCCCGGTACCCGGTGCGCCCGAGCGGCGACAGATCGGCCAGGCCGAGCGCGCGCGCGCGCGCGGCTTCGGCGGCCGGGTCGCCGAAATCGCGCGCTACCGCCTGATCGCCGGCGGGCACGAAGCGGGCGCCGGCAGCAGCCAGCCTGCGATAGACGAAGCTGCGCCGGGTGAAGTCGGTCGGCGCGCAGCCGGCCACGCTCAGCCCTCCTGCCGGGCGTTGTCGGGGTCGTAGAACGGGATTTGCGCAACCTCTGCGGCAACCATGGCGCCGTCCGGCCGGCGGATCGTAAAGCCGCTGCCGGGCGCGGCGATCGCCGGCGGAACGAAGGCCAGCCCGATGGCGCGGCCGAGCGTCGGCGAGCGCATCGCAGACGTCACCCGGCCGGCGATGGCGCCGTCTTGCACCACCAGGCAGCACTCCTCGGGCGGATCGGCGTCGGGCGCGCGCAGAACGAAGCCGACCAGCCGGCGCGCCGGCGGCCGGCGGCTGCGGATGTCGATCGCCCGGGCGCCGACGAAGAACGGCTTGCGCCGCGCGACCGCCCAGGCCATGGCGGCCTCCGCCGGGGTGGTCAGCCCGTCGGTGTCCTGGCCGACGATAATGTGGCCCTTCTCCAGGCGCAACAGCCGTTGGGCCTCGACCCCGAACGGCCGGATCGCATGGTCCGCCCCGGCTTCCATCAGCGCATCCCACAGCGCTTCGCCGCAATCGGCCGGCGCGTGGATCTCGTAGCCGAGCTCGCCGACGAAGCCCACGCGCATCAGCCGCGCCTCGATGCCGGCGACCCGGCCTGTGCGCACGCCGAGATAGGGAAACGCCTCGGGTGCGAGATCGATCCCCTCCACGACGCCCGACAGGGCGGCGCGCGCGCTGGGGCCGGCGATGTTCACCGCGCACCAGGCGGCGGTGACGTTGGCGATGTCGACATCGAGCCGCCACTGGGCGTTGTGCCAGAGCATCTCGCGATGGACGCTCTCCGCCCCGCCGGTGGTGGCGGTGACGTAGAAATGCTCCGATGCGAGCCGGCAGGCGATGCCGTCATCGACGATCGCCCCGGTTCTGTCGCACATCAGGACATAGCGCAGCCGGCCGACCTCCTGGCGGAGA
>CAYFYS010000009.1:0-14028 GCA_964347365.1 uncultured Rhodospirillaceae bacterium
TGCGCCTCTGGCAGGGGGTAGGTTCCCTCCTGCTCCAGCGGGTTCTGGGTGGCCAGCACGTGGAACGGACGGGGCAGGGGATGGTACTGGCCGGCGACCGAGACGCGGTGCTCCTGCATCGCCTGGAGCAGGGCCGACTGGGTCCGCGGACTGGCGCGGTTGACCTCGTCAGCCATCAGGAGCTGACAGAAAACGGGCCCGGGGATGAACCGGAACGCGCGGCGGCCGGACTCGCTCTCCTCCATCACCTCGGAGCCCAGGATGTCCGCCGGCATCAGATCGGGGGTGAACTGAACCCGCTTGTCGTCGAGCCCGAGCACCGCGCCGAGGGTTTCGACCAGCCGGGTCTTGCCGAGCCCCGGATAGCCGATCAGCAACCCGTGACCGCCGGCGAGCAGCGTGGTAAGACTCTGCTCGATCACCTCTTCCTGGCCGAAGATCACGCGGCCGATCCGCTCGCGTGCCACGGCCATGCGGTGGCCCAACGCCTCGATTTCCGCAACGGCGTGCGGAAGATCGTCCAGCGCGCGGTTTGCGGGTTCGGTCGGGGCGTCGGACACGACAACCTCGGAGTGGCGCGGGCCGATATGTCGGAAACCGATCTCGCCCGATTGACGCAGGACCTTCGCGAGCGCCCGGCGGCCAGGGGGTCGACGCCGCGGATCCAGCGGTTATGCGGCGACATCGACATGCGCATCGCGCGCGACGGCACTTGGTTCTACCACGGTTCCCCGATCGGCCGCAAACCGCTGGTGAAGTTGTTCGCAAGCGTCCTGCGGCGCGACGCCCACGGCGCGTTCTGGCTGGAGACCCCGGTAGAGAAGGCCCGCATCCGGGTCGACGACGCGCCGTTCACCGCCGTGGAGATGTGGCTCGAGGGTGCCGGGCCGGGGCGCCGGCTGCGGTTCCGTACCAATGTCGATGACATCCTCACCCTAGACGACGACCACCCCTTGCGGGTGGTGACCGACGCTGAAACCGGTGAGCCGGCACCCTATCTGATGGTCAGGGACGGCCTGGAAGCCCTGATCGTCCGTTCGGTGTTCTACGATCTCGTCGCGCTCGGCGACGAGCGGCCCGGCGCCGACGGCCCTGTTCTGGGAGTGTGGAGTAGTAGACGGTTCTTTGCGCTCGGCCGCACCGGGGAGGATTGAGGTCTCCGCAGTGACCGATTTGGCGGGCGCGGACATATTCGCATCCTTCCCCGGTCCCGGCATCCCGGCAGATGCCCGTCAGGACGGACCCGACTGGATCACCGCCTGGCCGCGCGGCAGCAACGGCCGGACGTTCCGTTCTGCCGCCGTCCTGGTCCCGGTGGTCGAACGGCCCGACGGGCTGACGCTGCTGTTCACCCGGCGGACCGAGCACCTGAAATCCCACTCCGGGCAGATCTCCTTTCCCGGCGGGCGGATGGAGCCCGGCGACGGCTCGCCGGAGGCGACCGCGCTGCGCGAGACTGCCGAGGAGATCGGCCTTCCGGCCGCGCACGTGCGCATCGCCGGCCGGCTGAATGTCCGCGAAACCGGGTCGGGCTACCGGGTCGTACCCGTCGTCGGCGTGATCGCGCCGCCGTCGCGTCTGGCCCCCGACGAGAACGAGGTCGCGGAGATCTTCGAAGTTCCTCTCGACTTTCTGATCGAGCCGGCCAATCATCGTTTTGAGACCAGGGTGCGCGGCAACGTCGAACGCCAGTTCTATGCCATCCCCTATCGCGGATACTTCATCTGGGGGCTGACGGCGCGCTTCGTGGTCGATCTGTCGAAGATTCTGCGGCGGCGATGATCCGGATCCTGATCACCTATCTGGCGCCGTTGGTGCTGCCGGCGCTTGCTTGGTACCTCTGGGATCGCCTTGCTCCCCGCAAGCCCGGGACTCCGGGGCGCAAGACGGGCTGGGCGGCCGCGCCGTGGGACAGGCTCGGCATCGCCGGGGTCGTCCTGCTGGCGCTGACGCTGGGCGCGCTGGCGGTGTTCACCGGGGCGGAGCCGGGCAACGTCTACACGCCCGCGCGCGTCGTCGACGGCAAGATCGTGCCGGGGGTGCAGGCGGTTGAACCGGCCCGGGGCCGAACCGCGCCCGGCGACTGAGGGGCGGCCGGAACGGTGATCCCGACCGGTCGGATCGACCCGCAACCGTGGATGAGCACGCCCGCCGTCCATGCAGTGATCACCGCGCTCGCCGCCGAAGGGGCGCCGGCGCGTTTCGTCGGCGGCTGCGTGCGCGACAGTATTCTGGGCCGCCTGGCCAAGGACATCGACATCGCCACGCCGCGGCACCCCGATGACGTCATCGCCCGGCTCGCCGCCGCCGGGATCGCCTGGGTGCCGACCGGGCTTGCCCACGGCACCGTGACGGCGGTCTTCGACGGCGCACGGCTCGAAGTCACCACGCTGCGACGCGATGTCCGGACCGACGGGCGCCGTGCGGTGGTCGCCTTCACCGACGACTGGACCGCCGATGCCGCCCGTCGTGACTTCACCATCAACGCGCTCTACTGCGATCCCGACGGGACGCTCTACGACCCGATGGATGGGCTCGCCGACCTGCGCGCCGGGCGGGTCCGCTTTGTCGGGCAGGCCCGGCCGCGCATTGCCGAGGACGCGCTGCGGATGCTGCGCTTCTTCAGGTTCCATGCGTGGTACGGCAGGGGCACGCCCGACCCCGATGCCATGGCGGCGTGCCGGGAGATGGCGCCGATGCTCGCCCGACTGTCGGGCGAGCGGGTCGGGGGGGAAGTCTCCATGATCCTGTTGGCGCCCGATGCCGCCGCGACGCTTGCCTTCATGGACGAGGTCGGCACCGTTGCCTTCGCGTTCGGCGGGGTGATGCGACCGGAGCGCCTGGCGAGGGCGGCGGCTTTCGAGGACCGGCTGGGGCTTACACCGTCGGCAGTGCGGCGGCTGGCCGCGACGCTTGATCGTCCGCCAGACGCGGCCGCGCGGCTTTGCGCGAGGCTCAGGCTGTCGCGGTCGGAGTCCGATCGTCTGGCGGCGGCGATCGCCCATGCCGCGGCGCTGGTCCCGGGCGCGGCCGCCTGCGCGACGCCGCGCGCGCTCTACCGATGGGGTGCGGCGGGTTTCGCCGATGCGCTGGCGGTCGCTGTGGCGGCCGATCCGGGTGCCCGGTTGCGCCAGGACCCGCGCGAAGCCGCGCTTGCCGACTGGACACGGCCGATCCTTCCGCTCTCCGGCGCAGACGTGCTGACCGCCGGGGTGCCCGAAGGCCCCCGCGTCGGCGCGCTTCTGCGCGCGGTCGAGGACTGGTGGATCGAGAAGGGCTTCGCCCCCGACCGCGACGCCTGCCTGGCCCGGCTCGGCCACTTGATCGCCGACTGAACCGGCCGCAGGATGGGCCATGCAGACCGCCTTCGACCTGGTGTGGCTTTCCGCCGAGCGAACGCCCGCTCAAACGGCGATCGTCGATGACCGTAGCGATCGTGCGCTGAGCTACGCGGCGCTGATCGCGGAGATCGAAGCCGTCGCGGCCGGGCTCGCGATGCGCGGCATCGGTGCCGGCGCGCGGGTCGCAACCGTGTTGCCGTCGACGTTCGAGCACGCGATCGCGCTGCTGGCGCTGCAGCGGCTGGCTGCGGTGCCGGCGTTGATCAACCCGCGGCTGAGCCCTGCCGACATCGGCGCGCTCATGTCCGGCGGCCGGATGGAAGCGGCGATCATCCCCGCCCGGGGCGCCCTGACCGACGCAGTGGCTGCGGCGCTGCCCGACCGCGCGCCAATCCTTTCCTGCGGCAGCGTGGCGGGGCGCGCGGAGGATTTCGCCCGCTGTCGAGCGGACGCTGCGAGCCTCGGGCCGCGCCCCCGGCCGGAGCGTGAGGATCCCGCCTTCATCTTCTACACATCTGGGACGACCGGGCGGCCCAAGGGCGTGGTGCTGGCGCATCGGACCACCGAACACCGGGTGATCTGGCTTTCGACCCACGCCGGGCTGCGCCATGGCACGCACAACCGTGCGCTGGGGTTCATGCCGCTCAGCCACGCCATCGGCTTCTACGGCGTGTTGTTGGCCACGCTTGCCCATGGCGGCACTTACTTCGTCATGTCGGCCTTCGATCCGGTCAAGGCGATCGAGGCCACCGAGCGCCACCGGATCACCTACATGTTCGCGATCCCGACCCTCTACCAGGCGATGATCGCCGCGCCGGGCTATGCGCCGGACCGGCTCGCCTCGCTCGATCTGGTGCTCTATGGCGGGGCGGCGATCGACCCGGCGCTGATTGCGCACATGGACCGCAACTGGACGGCTGCGATCCGGCACATCTACGGCACTACCGAAACGATGTGCTCGCTCTACAACCCCGAGCCGGCCGCGTGTCCGGCGACGCTCCGGCCCGGCTTCTATTCGCGGACCCGCGCGGTCCGGTTCGGCGGCGCGCCGGAGGACGTCGTGGCACCCGGCGAGCAGGGCGAGCTGATCATCGACGCCGGGGCCGACACCGTGTTCTCGGGCTATCTCGACCTGCCCGAGGCGACTGCCGAGAAGGTTCGCCGCGGCTGGTACTACAGCGGCGACATCGTCCTGCAGGAAGTCGACGGCGATCTGACGCTGCGCGGCCGGGTCGATGACGTGATCCGTTCGGGCGGCGAGAACATCCATCCCGAAGAGGTCGAGGCGGTGCTCAGCGCCCATGCCGGCGTGGCGGCATGTGCGGTTGTTGGGCTTGCCGACCCGCGCTGGGGCCAGATCGTGCTGGCATGCGTGGTGCCCGGCGATGCACCACCGGACGCCGCGGCGCTCGACGCCCACTGCCGGGGCAGCGCGCTTGCCCGGTACAAGCGGCCACGGGCCTATCTGTTCCTGGACTCCCTGCCGCGCAACGCGGCCGGCAAGGTTCTGCGGCGCGCACTGCGCACGCACGCCGAGGACGCCCGGCACGGCTCGGGGCCGGGGCGGTTGATCCGCCTGGCTCAGCCCGGTTCCGGAGCGGACTCCGAATGGGCCGGGACGGGCTGAAGCACCGCCCTGAGCCGAGCCAGCGCGCGGATCTCGAGCTGACGCACCCGTTCCTTGGACAGCCCGAGCTCGCGGCCGATCGCGGCACGGCTGCGCGCAGGCTGGGTGAGGAAGCGCCGCGCGATGATCAGCCGTTCCCGGGGCGACAACGACTTGAGCGCGCCGGGGAGCAGCCGCACCGGCTGGCGCCATCGGCGGGCGTCCATGAGCCGCTCCTCGGGCGAGGGTTCGCTAGACGGCAGAGAGTCCACGGGCACGATCGCCCCGTCGTCGAGTGCGGCCGGCCTGGGACCTCCGCGCCCGCCGAAGAGCTGCGCCCGTCGGGCGGCGGTTGACCCGAGCCGCGCCAGCGGCGCCGATCTGATGATCTGATCCTGGATGGCGGCCCGGATCCACCACACCGCATAGGTCGAAAGCCGCGCGTTGCGCTCCGGGTTGAACCGGCGGATGGCCTCCATAAACCCGAGCGTGCCCTCCTGAATCAGATCGGCGAAGGGCACGCCGTAACGCCGATAACGCCTGGCGAGATAGACGACGAAGCGCTGATGGGCGCGGACCAGCCGGGTCGCCGCCAGCCGGTCGCCGGCCACGGTCCGGGCGGCAAGGTCGATTTCTTCCTCGCGGGTCAACACAATGTCCCGCGGTGCCCGCGCGGGCCGATCGGCACCGAGTCCCATGACGGGAAGACTCCGCATCCGGCCTAGTCCACCGGTGGCAGCCTCGCATGACCGGCCTGGCGGGGCAATACGCGGTGACGCAAATGCTCGGAACGGGGTTCCGAAACGCCCGTGCGTGATCTAGATTTGCCGTGACAGGAGCAGCAGCGGATCCAAGACGATGGCCGCACAGCGACGACCCAATCCGAACCGCGTAATCGATGCCGCGATGCGGCTTGCCGCCGAGCGCCGCTGGCGCGATGTGAGCATGCGCGACATCGCCACGGCTGCCGGGGTCAGCCTGGGCGATCTGCACGGGTTGTTCCGCAGCAAAGGGGCGATCCTTGCCGCCTTCATCGACGAGATCGACGCCAAGGTGATCGCCGATACCGATACCGAAGCGTTGAGCGAGCCGGCACGCGACCGGCTGTTCGACGTGCTGGTCCGCCGTTTCGAGGCGCTGCGGCCGCATCGCGTCGCGCTGGGCTCGATCCTGCGCGATACCGTGCTGGCGCCGGAGGCGGGCCTCGCCGCCGGATGCCGCCTGATGCGCTCGATGTCATGGTCGCTGGAGGCGGCTGGTATCGGCGTCTCGGGCCCGCTGGGTCGCCTGAAGATCAGGGGGCTTGCGACGATCTATGTGACCGCGTTTATGGTGTTTCTGCGTGATGATGGACCCGATCTCGCCCGAACGATGGCCAGGCTTGACCGCGCTCTCGGCCGCTCCGAGGCGATGATGTTGCGCCTGTGTCCCTTCGGCGGGGGCCGGGTGAGCGCAGGCCCACAAGTCTGACGACGAGGGTGATGGCCTCCTCCGCGGTGGATCCGACGACGCTCCGCGTTCCGGTGGAAGTGCGGGCATGGAGGTTCCGAGGCGAAGCGTGAAGCTACGCTTGTCCCCTCCCTGCAAGCTCTAGGCCGTCCTGCGGATGCGCAGAGGGTGGACTATCATCCGGGCGCTGCGCTTCGTCGGATGGTGCGGCTTGACCGTCATTGCGGGTCTGGCTTTGATCGTGATCGCCGGCGAGGCGTATTTCCGGCTGACGGCCCCGTTCCCGACCACGACCAGCCCCATGCGCTTCGCCCCGGAGATCGGGGTCACCCGGCAATCAAACGCCGAAATGCGCGCAACGAACGGGCTCGAATTCTGGACCGTCTCGCGAACCAACAGCCTGGGCTTCGTCGACCGTGAGCCGGTGAGCCTCGAGCGCGCTGCGGTGGGCTGCCATGTCACCGTGATCGGCGATTCCTACGTCGAGGCGCTTGAGGTTCCCATCGCCGCGAAGTTTCATGTCCGCCTGGAGGAACGCGCCGCCCAGGAACTGCCCGAACTGGACATCACCACCTCGGCGTTCGGGCATGGCGGCACCGGCCAACTCGCCCAGCTGGCGTATTACGACGAATTCGCCCGCCGCCTGCGCCCGAGGCTGCTGGTGCTCGTCTTCGCGCCGGACGACTTCGTCGACAACTCCCCGATCCTCAAGGCGCTGGCCGACGGGCTGGACCCGGACCATCTCGGTGCCGTCTCCGCAGAAAGAACTGCGGACGGAACCATGAGGCTGCGCCCGCCGGATCCCGATTGGCAGAAATACGCATTGCCGCGATCATCGCCCCGGTCGGGTTTCTGGCTTGCGCGGCCGATGGATCGCGTGCGGGGGATTTCCTGGCTGGCGTCCTGGCTGGATGCCATGAGCGGCATTCTGTATTCGTCCTACAATCATCATGCCGACCCGGAGCTGATCGCGCGGGCCGAAATGTTGCGCCGGCGCGCGTCTTATGCGACGGAGCTCGACGGATGGCGGCCGACCTCGCGGGGGCGGATGCAGCAGGCGTTCACGCAACGCAACCTGCCGCTCGTCTTCAGGAACGCCCTGGCGTTCACCGCCTTCGCCCTGGATCAGTTCAAGGAACGCGCGGCGCGCGATGGCGCCGCGCTGGTCATCCTGTCAACCCATGCCGTGGGGATCCAAGGCCGTCTGGCGTTCGAACGCTTGAACGCGCTGGCCCGGGCACGGGACATTCCCGTCATCGATCAGCACGACTACATCGTCCGACGCGGCTACAACAATACGAATGCGCACTGGTCGCACGGTTTCTACTGGAACGAGGTCGGCCATCTCTGGGCCGCGGAGGCCCTGCTGGAATACCTGAAGCGGCACCCGGAAACATGCGAAGGAGGCAGGCCGGGGCATCCGCTTGACGATGCCCGGCACGATTTCTAGGGTGGCGCCGGTGGTCGGGGCCCGAGGAACGGGCGGCCCGTTGTCCGGCCCCGATTTTCGCAGCGAACCCCGACGAGGACGATAGAGATCTTGGCTCGACCGGCCATGCCGAGCGTTCGACCGCGCAACCCGTGCTTTTCTTCCGGACCGTGCGCCAAGCGGCCTGGCTGGTCGCCGCAGGCCTTGTCCGGGGCGCTTGTCGGCCGGTCGCACCGGTCCGGACCCGGCAAGGCCCGGCTGAAGGAAGTCATCGATCGAACCGGCGCAATCCTGCGGGTGCCCGACGGCTACCGGATCGGCATCGTTCCGGCATCGGACACCGGCGCGGTCGAGATGGCGCTGTGGTCGCTGCTCGGCCCGCGCGGCGTCGACGTGCTGGCGTGGGAGAGTTTCGGTGCTGGCTGGGTCGAGGACGTCGCCAGGCAGCTTTGTCTGGACGATGTCCGTGCGATCGAGGCGGCATACGGCGCGCTGCCCGACCTGTCTTCGGTCGATTTCGAACGCGATGTGGTCTTTGCCTGGAACGGCACGACGTCGGGGATCCGGGTGCCGGACGGGGACTGGATTCCGGCCGACCGCGCGGGGTTGACGATCTGCGATGCGACCTCGGCGGTCTTTGCACTGGACCTGCCCTGGGATCGCCTGGACGCCGCGACCTATTCGTGGCAGAAGGCGATGGGCGGCGAGGCCGCGCACGGAGTGCTGATCCTGTCGCCGCGCGCGGTCGCCAGGCTGGAATCTTACACCCCCCCGTGGCCGATGCCGAAGATCTTCCGCCTGACGTCGGCAGGCCGGCTCATCGAGGGCATCTTCCGCGGGGAGACGATCAACACGCCTTCGCTGCTGTGCGTCGAAGATGCCCTGGACGGCCTGAAATGGGCCGAGCGGATCGGCGGTCTCGACGCCCTGATCGCGCGCACCCGGACCAACATGGGCGCGATCGCCGGCTGGGTTGCGCGCACCGACTGGATCGCGTTCCTGGCCGCGGTGCCCGCCACGCGTTCGCCCACCTCGGTCTGCCTGAAGATCGTCGATCCCTGGTTCGAGGCCCTGGGCGGGGATGCCAGGGCCGCAGTGCCCCGGAAGATCGAGGCGCTGCTCGCGCGCGAGTCGGTGGCCTTCGACATCAACGGCTACCGGGCGGCCCCGCCCGGGTTGCGGTTATGGGCCGGACCGACGGTGGACACCGCGGATCTGGAAGCGCTGTTTGCCTGGCTCGACTGGGCCTATGCGGCGGTCAAGCAGGACCTGGCCGCGGCCGCGTGAACGGGATTCGGAAATGGTTCGCGTCCTCATATCGGACGAGCTGAGCCGGCAGGCCGTCGCGATCTTCGAGGGGCGCGGCATCGATGTCGATGTCGAGGTCGGGATCACGCCGCAGAAGCTGCTCGAGCGGATCGACGGCTATGACGGGCTCGCCGTGCGCTCGGCGACCAAGGTCACCGCTGCGCTGATCCGGGCCGGGGCCAATCTCAAGGTGATCGGGCGTGCCGGGATCGGCATCGATAACATCGATGTCGAAACGGCCTCGGCCTGCGGCGTCGTGGTGATGAACACCCCGCTGGGCAACGCGGTGACCACCGCCGAGCACGCGATCGCGATGATGTTCGCCCTGGCCCGCCAGATTCCCGCCGCCGACCGGTCCACCCAGGCCGGGAAATGGGAGCGCGCGAAATTCGTCGGCATGGAGCTGACCGGCAAGACCCTGGGCATCGTCGGGTGCGGCAATGTCGGCACGATCGTGGCCGACCGGGCGCGCGGCCTGAAGATGAAGGTCATCGCCTTTGATCCGTTCCTGACGCCGGAGCGCGCCCAGCAGCTCAGCGTGGAGAAAGTCGATTTCGCCACCCTCCTGGCGCGGGCGGACGTGATCACCTTGCATACGCCGTTGACCGACCAGACGCGGGGCATGGTGGACGGTGCGGCGATCGCGGCGATGAAGCCCGGCATGCGGATCATAAACTGCGCGCGCGGCGAGCTGATCGACACCGCGGCGATGCGCGCGGGCCTGGCAAACGGCCCGGTCGAAGGCCTCGCCGTCGATGTCTACCCCGAGGAGCCGCCCGGCGAATATGCGCTCTTCGGCCTGGACGGGGTGATCGCCACACCGCATCTGGGCGCTTCGACCGTCGAGGCCCGGGAGAAGGTGGCCGTGCAGGTCGCCGAGCAGATGACGGACTATCTGCTCGACGGCGCGGTGGTCAACGCCGTCAACGTCCCCTCCCTCAGCAGCGAGGAGGCGGCCCGGCTTGCGCCCTACATGAAGCTCGCAATGCAGATCGGCAGCCTGGCCGGGCAGGTTGCCGAAACCAGCATCGGGGCGGTCGTCATCGAATACGAGGGCGCCGTGGCGGAGCTCAACACCCAGCCGATCTCGGCTGCGCTGCTGCACGGACTGCTCTCGCCCATCCTGGATTCGGTCAACTTTGTCAACGCGCCGGTCTTGGCCCGCGCGCGCAACATCCACATCACCGAAGCCAGGCACGACCGGCGTTCAGACTATCTGTCGCTGGTCCGCCTGACCGCGACGACCGAACGCCGGACCCGTTCGGTTTCCGGGACCCTGTTTGCGGCCAACAAGCCCAGGATAATCGAGCTGAACGGCATCCCGCTCGAAGCCGAGCTGTGCCCGCACATGCTGTTTACGGTCAACCGCGACGGGCCGGGCTATATCGGCCGGCTCGGCTCCACGCTCGCCGAAGCGGGGGTCAATATTGCAACCTTTCACCTCGGCCGCACCGGGCCGGGCGGCGATGCGGTCGCCCTGCTGGCGCTCGACGGGGCGGTTCCCCTGGAAGTCCTGGCGGCGGTCCGCGCCTTGCCCGGCGTCGTCCAGGCCCGGGCGCTGAAGTTCTGAGGTGCCGGGACGCGCGATGACGGACCATGAGCGCAAGGCGCTGCTTCCGGCCGGATTGCAGGACGTGCTGCCGCCGCGCGCGGCGCAGGAGGCGGAGGTCGTCGAACGGCTGATCGCCCATTTCGCCGCCAACGGCTACGACCGCGTCAAGGCACCGCTGATCGAGTTCGAGGACAGCCTGCTGAGCGGCGCTGGAGCGGCAATGACCGCGGAGACCTTCCGGCTCATGGACCCGCTGTCCCAGCGCATGATGGGGTTCAGATCCGACATCACCCCGCAGATCGCGCGCATCGCTGCCACGAGGCTGGGCGGTCTGCCGCGCCCCTTGCGGCTGTGCTACGCCGGGGAGGTGCTGCGGGTGACCGGCACCCAGCTCCGCCCCGAACGCCAGTTCGCCCAGGTCGGGATGGAGCTGATCGGCTCCGATGTGGCCAGGGCGGATGCGGAGTTGATCGTGCTGGCCGCCGAGGCGCTGGCGGCGGTCGGCGTCGCCGACATCACGGGCGATCTGACCGTCCCGCCGCTGATCCCGGCGCTCTGCGCGGCCAACGGCCTCGCGCTCGCCCACGATCCCAGCCTGCGCGAGGCGCTGGACCACAAGGACGCCGCGGCGATTGTCGCGCGCGCCGGCCCGCTGGCCGGGATCCTGTGCGACGTGCTTGCGGCCTGCGGCACGGCGGAGCGTTGCCTGGAACGCTTGCGTGGTCTGACCCTGCCCGCCGCCGCCGCGCGTGAGCGCGAACACCTTGCCATGGTCGTCACCGAGAGCCGCGCCGCGGCGCCGGACCTCCCCCTGACCGCCGATCCGGTCGAGAACCGGGGGTTCGAATACCATACCGGAATCTGCTTCACGATCTTTCCGCGCCATGTGCGCGGCGAGCTGGCCAGCGGGGGACGCTACCTCGCCGGCACCAACGGCGCGGATGGCGCGATCGCCGAACCGGCGACCGGGATCACCCATTACGTTGATACGATCCTCCGGGCGCTTGCCGAGCCCGGCCCCGGTCAACGGGTCTACCTGCCCGTGGGCACGGCACCGCAGATCGGCCGCGCGCTGCGCGCCGAAGGCTGGGTGACGCTCGCCGGGCTGACGGAGGCGGACCCCGGTTCCGAGGCGGCCCGGCTCGGCTGCACCCACCTGTTCGCCGCCGGCAAAGTCCGAGCGATTCCATGACGGGAAGCGCGCATGGGTAACGTCGCCGTGGTCGGCGCCCAGTGGGGCGACGAGGGCAAGGGCAAGATCGTCGACTGGCTGTCCGAACGTGCCGACGTGGTGGTGCGGTTCCAGGGCGGCCACAATGCCGGCCACACGCTGGTGATCGACGGCAGGACCTACAAGCTCAGCCTGCTGCCCTCCGGCGTGGTGCGCCGGAACAAGCTTTCGGTCATCGGCAACGGCGTGGTGGTCGATCCCTGGGCGTTGCTGGACGAGATCCAGACCATCGCCGCGACGGGGGTGGACATCACGCCCGAGACCCTGTGCGTGGCTGACAACGCCTGTCTGATCCTGCCCATGCACCCGCTGGTGGACCGCACGCGCGAGGCGGCGCGCGGTCGCAACAGAATCGGCACCACCGGGCGGGGGATCGGCCCGGCCTACGAGGACAAGGCGGCCCGCCGCGCCGTCCGGGTGTGCGATCTCGCCGATCCGGACGTGCTGGCCGCGCGCGTGGACGAGCTGCTCGCCCACCACAACGCGCTGCTCCGCGGCCTGGGCGCCGATCCGCTTACCCGGGCCGCCGTGCTCGACCCGCTGGTCGCGATCGCACCGCGCATCCTGCCCTATGCGGCGCCGGTCTGGCAGCGTCTCGACCGGGCGCGACGCGCCGGCAAGCAGATCCTCTTCGAAGGCGCCCAGGGCGCGATGCTCGACCTCGATCACGGCACCTACCCGTTCGTGACCTCGTCCAATACGCTGGCCGGCCAGGCCGCGGCCGGCAGCGGCGTCGGCGCCCGGGCGATCGGCTATGTGCTAGGCATCACCAAGGCCTACACCACACGGGTGGGCAGCGGGCCGTTCCCCACCGAACAGGACAACGAGATCGGCCGCATGCTGGGTGAGCGCGGCCACGAGTTCGGCACCGTGACCGGTCGCAGGCGACGCTGCGGCTGGTTCGATGCGGTAATGGTCCGTCAGGCGGTCAAAGTCGCCGGGATCGACGGCATCGCGTTGACCAAGCTCGACGTGCTCGACGGCATCGAAACGCTGATGGTGTGCACCGCCTATGACGGTCAGCATGGCCGGATCGGCCATCTGCCCGCGTCGGGCCGCGACCAGGCGGCGTTGAAGCCGGTCTACGAGAGGCTCGAAGGCTGGTCGGACAGCACCTTCGGGGCGCGCGGCTGGGCCGGGCTTCCGGCCACCGCGGTCAAGTATGTCCGGCGCATAGAGGAGCTGATCGAGGCGCCGGTCGCGCTATTGTCGACCAGCCCCGAGCGGGAAGACACGATCATGGTGCGCGATCCGTTCTCGACCTGAACGGCGCATCGGCACGGGTCTTCGATCCGGAGCTACACCGCCAGCCGTTGTTCGATCGCCGCAGCGCGGATCGCCTTCTGGATCTTCTCGAAGGCGCGCACCTCGATCTGGCGGATGCGCTCGCGCGAGACGCCGAACTCGCCGCTGAGCGCTTCCAGCGTCGCCGGCTGCTCGCTCAGCCGGCGCATGGTCAGGATCCGCCGCTCGCGCTCGTTGAGCTGCCGCAGCGCCTTGCCGAGGAGTTCGCGCCGGCGCGCGAATTCCTCGGCCTCGGCCAGCTTCGTCTCCTGGGAATCCGAATCGTCGACCAGCCAGTCCATCCACTCGCCCTCGCCCTCGGCCCGCAAGGACGCGTTGAGCGAATTGTCGGGCGCGGCCATGCGCCGGTTCATCTGGACGACGTCGTCCTCGGAGACGTCGAGCCGCTGGGCGATCCGCGCGACGTTGTCCGGATCGAGGTCGCCGTCGTCGATCTCCTGAATCTCGCCCTTGATACGGCGCAGGTTGAAGAACAGCTTCTTCTGCGCCGCGGTGGTGCCGATCTTCACCAGGGACCAGGAATGCAGGATGTATTCCTGGATCGCGGCGCGGATCCACCACATCGCGTAGGTCGCCAAGCGGAAGCCGCGCTCGGGGTCGAAGCGCTTGACGGCCTGCATCATGCCGACATTGCCTTCCGAGATCAGCTCGCCCATCGGCAGGCCATAGCCGCGGTACCCGGCGGCGATCTTGGCCACGAGGCGCAGATGGCTGGTCACCAGCCGGTGCGCCGCCTCGGTGTCGCCGTGTTCGCGCCAGCGCTTGGCCAGCATGACCTCCTCGTCCGGCTCCAACAGCGGAAACTTG
>CAYFYS010000010.1:0-13910 GCA_964347365.1 uncultured Rhodospirillaceae bacterium
GACATCGAGAGACTGGTGTCTGCGCTCGGGGAGTAGATCTCGGCGCTCGCCGTCTCCGTCAATCAGTCGATGTGCCGGAGGATTCTCGCCGGCGGTGCGCGGGCAGGCGACAGGCCGTGGGGCGACGGTGCGCGGACGCTTGAATGGTCGCTGGGTGTCGCACCGCGCCTGCACGGCCGCGACCGGATGCCGCAGACATGATGGATGACGTGCGCGGCGGTGCTGCAGCCTTGAGCGATCGACAGGGCGCGTTGACGCCGCCGCGGACCGGTCTTGCCGAGCCGCCGCCGGTCGGCGATTTCGTTGCGCTGCTCAAGCCGCGGGTGATGTCGCTGGTCGTCTTTACCGCCGTGACCGGGCTGGTGCTGGCGCCGGGCTCTCTGCACCCGGTGCTGGCGGCGATCGCGGTGCTGTGCATCGCGATCGGCGCGGGCGCGGCCGGGGCGATCAACATGTGGTACGAGCGCGACATCGACGCGCTGATGGCTCGGACGCGGGCGCGGCCGCTGCCGGCCGGACGCATGGACCCCGGCACCGCGCTGGGGTTCGGGGTGATGCTGTGCGTCGGTTCGGTGAGCGTCATGGCGCTTGCCGTCAACGGGACCGCCGCGGCGCTGTTGTCGCTGACCATCGCCTTCTACGTCTTCGTCTACACGATCTGGCTCAAGCGGCGCACGCCGCAGAACATCGTCATCGGCGGTGCGGCGGGCGCCTTCCCGCCGATGATCGGCTGGGCGGCGGTCACCGGCGATATCGGGCTCGGCGGGGTGGCGCTTTTCGCATTGATCTTCATGTGGACGCCGCCGCATTTCTGGGCGCTGTCGCTCTACAAGCGCGGCGACTACCAGGAGGCCGGAATCCCGATGCTGCCGGTGGTTGCGGGCATGCGCGAGACCAAGCGCCAGATCCTGCTCTATGCGCTGTGCCTGGCGCCGGTTTCGCTCGCGCCCTGGCTGATCGGCGTTGCGGGGCCGGTCTATGCCGGGGTGGCTGCCGCGATGGGGGGGGTCTTCATCGGCCTCGCCTGGCAGGTCCTGCGCGCAGCGGACGCGGCGCCGGCGCCCAGGCTGTTCCGGTTCTCGATCCTCTATCTGTTCGTCCTGTTTGCGACGATGCTGGGCGAACATCTGCTCGCCGGCATGTTCTAGGCCGGTGGTGACGGGCCGACACAGCGAACGCCACCGGCGCCGTCGCGCCGGAAACCGCGCCCTGCTTGCGGTGTTGCTGGGGCTGGCGGGGCTGTTCTACGTCATGTCGATCGTCCGCATGGGCGGGGGCTGAAGCGGCCGGCGCGGCGCCGCTATGCGCCGCCGGCGGCAGCGATCGCCCGCCAGACGGTCTCCGGCGCGGCCGGCATGGGCAGCGCGTCCACGCCCAGCGGGGCCAGCGCATCCAGGATCGCGCCGGTCACCGCCGGCAGCGCGCCGACGGTTCCGGCCTCGCCCGCGCCCTTGACGCCGAGCGGGTTGGTTGCCGTCGGCACCGGGTTGGCGGCAACCCTGATCGCGCAGATGTCGGCCGCCCGGGGCATGGCGTAGTCCATGAACGAGCCCGAGAGGCTCTGGCCGGAGCCGGGATCGAAGACCACGCGCTCCATGACCGCCTGGCCCAGCCCCTGGGCTACCCCGCCATGGATCTGCCCTTTCAGCAGCAGCGGGTTGAGGACGGTGCCGACATCATCGACGACGCTGTAATCGACCACTTCGACGGTGCCCGTCTCGGGGTCGATCTCGACCTCGCAGACGTGGCAGCCGTTGGGGAAGTTCTCCACCGTGGAGACGTAGCCCGCGCCGATCTCGAAGCCGGGCTCGAAACCCGGCGGCAGGCGCTGTGGCTGATAGGCCGCCTCGGCGATGTCCTTGAACGTCGCCGCGCGGTCGGTGCCGGCGATGCGGAAGACCCCGTCGACCACCTCGAGGTCCGCCTCCGGCGCTTCCAGGAGGTGGGCGGCGATCGTGCGCGCCCGCGCATGCGCCCGCCGGGCCACGGCCAGGACCGCCGAGCCGCCCATGGTCGCCGAGCGCGACCCGCCGGTGCCGCCGCCGATCGCAAGCGCGTCGGAATCCCCCTCCTCGATGCGGATGTCCCCGGGGGACAGTCCGAGGGTCTGGCAGGCGATCTGCTTGTAGATCGTCTCGTGACCCTGGCCCTGGCTGATCGTGCCGACCTTCACGGTCGCGCTGCCGGTGGGGTCGAGCCGGAAGACCGCGCGCTCCTGGCTTGGCGCGCCGGCGCGCTCGATGGTGTTGGAAACACCCAGCCCGCGCAGCCTGCCGAGCGCCCGGGCCGCCGCGCGGCGGGACTCGAACCCCGCGCGCCCGGCGAGCGCCAGCGCGCTGTCGAGATTTTCTTCGAACCGACCGCAGTCGTATTTGAAGACCAGCCCGGTCTGGAACGGCATCGCGCTCTCGGGGATGGTGTTCCGGCGCCTGAGCGCCACCGGGTCGAGGCCGAGCCGACGGGCCGCCGCGTCGATCAGCGTTTCCATGACGAAGGCCGCCTCTGGCCGGCCGGCGCCGCGATAGGGGCATGTCGGGTTGGTGTTGGTGAACACGCCTGCGGTCTCGACGCTGATCGCCGGCGTGACGTAGGTGCCGGCCAGCGTGCCGAGATTGGCCGTCGCCGGACCGCCGGCCGAGGTTGCGACATGGGCGCCGATATTGACGCGCGTGCGCACCCGCATCGCCAGGAAATTGCCGTCCTCGTCGAGCGCAAGCGCGGCATCGGTGACGTTGTCGCGGCCCTGATGGTCGCTGATCAACCCCTCGGAACGCTCGCAGGTCCATTTGACCGGCCGGCCGACGATCTGTGAGGCCCACAGCACGAGGATCTGTTCGGGGTACATGCCGCCGCGCAGCCCGAAGCTGCCGCCGACATCGCGGGCGCGCACCCGCACGCGGTTTTCGGGCACACCGAAGATCGCCTCCGCCATCGTCCGGCGAAGCTGGTGGGGATAGTGCACCCCGGCGTGGAGCGTATAGCGTCCCTCTCCCGGGTCGTAGTCGCCGATGAACGCGCGCGGCTCCATGGTGTTGGATGTCACGCGGGTGATCACTAGGCGCTGCTCCACGACATGGGCGGCCGCAGCGAAGGCCGCCTCGACCGCCTCGCGATCGCCGAGCCGGTGGACGAAGCATTCGTTGTCCGGTGCCTCGTCCCACAGCGCGGGCGTGTCCGGCGCATCGGCGGTCGCAGTATCGGTGTTGGCCAGCAGCGGCGCGTAGTCGACCGCGATCGCTTCGGCCGCATCCTTGGCCTGATCGAGCGTCTGGGCGACGACCATCGCCACCGCCTCGCCGACATGGCGGACGCGGCCGTGCGCCAGCGGCAGGAACGGCGGTCGGGCCATCGTCCCGCCGTCGCGGCGCCCGAGCACGATCTGGGTCGGGATCGCGCCGTTGCCCGAGGCGGCGTAATCGGCGCCGGTCAGCACCGCCAGCACGCCCGGCATGGCGGCGGCCGCGGCGGTGTCGATCGCGCGGATGTCCGCATGCGCATGGGGCGAGCGCAGGAAATGCGCGCGCACCGCCCGCGGCGGGGCGATGTCATCAACATAGCGTCCGCCGCCCGACAGCAGCCGCCTATCCTCGGTCCGCGCGACCGCATTACCTACGTCGAACGCACCCATCGCGCCTCGCCGGATTGGCGTTCCGGCGTGGCCGCGCCCGAACGCAGTGGTCTAGAATGGCCCGACCCAGGGTAACACGACACGGGAGCGCGGGGTGAAACTGGAAGGACAGGTTGCCGTCGTCACCGGCGGCGGGCGCAATATCGGCGAGCGCATTGCCGAAGTCCTGGCCGGGGAGGGCGCCAGCATCGCGCTGGTCGATCTCGACCGCGCGCGCGCCGATCAGGTGGCCGGAAAGCTCATCGACGCCGGGCATGACGCCCAGGCCTTCGTCGCCGACGTCTCCCGGGACGACGACGCGGCCGCCCTGGTCGCAGCGGTCCTCGCGCGCTTCGGGCGGATCGACATCCTGATCAACAATGTCGCGATCTCCGACAACCGCCACATCCTGGAGATCACCGAACAGGAATGGGACGACACGATCCGCGTAACCCTGAAATCGCCGTTCGTGATGACCCGGCATGTCGCCCCGCGCATGATCGATCAGGGCGGCGGCGGGAAGATCGTCAATATCGGCTCGACCTCGGGCTATCGCGGCCGCAGCAGCGCGGTGGCCTACGCCGCTGCCAAGGGCGGGGTCGCGAACCTGACCCGCGCGCTCGCCTTCCAGCTTGCCCCGCACGGCATCCGCGTCAACGCGGTCTCGCCCAACCGCACCGGTTCGCCGGTCGGACGCCAGGAGGTCGACCCGAACCGCTACTTCAAGAACCTGGTCAACCGCCCCGGCCAGCCCGACGACACGGCCCAGGTGGTGCTGTTCCTGTGCACCGAGGCGGCGAGCTTTATCTGCGGCGAGAACATCTTCGCCGATGGTGGCGTGATGGCGATGGAGGCCGGCTGAGCGTGGTTGCGCCGTGCCGCCGCCACGGCCCGGCGCCCTACCCCCGGTGCGCGGCGCTGCGGCACAGCGCCCGGGCCACCGCGCACAGCCGCGCCAGATCCTGTTCGCGCGAAAGCCGGTGGTCGGCGTCGTCGATCAGCACCACCTCGACATCCGTGCTCGCTACCTTCTCGGCGATGCGCGCGGCCGTCGTCCACGGCACATCGGCATCCTGCTTGCCGTGCAGCAGCCGGATCGGGCAACGGATCGGGATCGGCCGGCGCAGCAGCAGATGGTTGCGGCCCTCGGCAATCAGCCGGTGGGTGATCGGGCAGGGCGTCTCGTCATACCCCGAAGGTTCGTAGCGGATGCCGTTTTCGATCAGCGCAGCGCGCGCGGCCGCGTCATAGCGCGCCCAGATCAGGTCTTCGGTAAAATCCGGCGCGGCGGCCACGCCGATCAGCCCCGCCACCCGATCCGGCCGGGCGAGCGCTGCCAGCAGCATGATCCAGCCGCCCATCGAGGAGCCGACGAGGATCTGACGGCCCACCGTCAGCGAATCCAGAATCGCCAGCGCGTCATCGCGCCACCGGCCGATGGTGCCGTCGGCGAAGGCGCCCGAAGACCGGCCGTGGCCGAAGTAATCGAACCTGACATAGCCACGCCCGTCCCGGCGGCAGGCGGCTTCCAGCGCCGTCGCCTTGGTGCCTGTCATGTCGGAACGGAACCCGCCGAGAAAGACGATGCCCGGGCTCGCGCCGGGAAGACGGCGATAGGCGAGCCGGGTGCCGTCCAGCCGCGTGAGGCTCGGCGGCGCATCGCGCCCGTCGTCGGTTTCAGCCGGCGGTCGTGTCGTCATCGCTCAACGGGGGTCGTGGACGGGATCGGACGCGGCAGCTGAGGCTACCATCGCACCCGGCGCTGCGGAAGTCTGCGCCCGCGTTCCGGCGCACGCTTGTCCTTGTGTCCGGATTGGGTTAAACGCCCAGACCCCTTTGCCCATCGTCGTTGCGAAATCCGGTCGGACTGATGCCAACCGCCCAGAGAGAAACAGCCGCAGGCGCGGTGATCACGCTCCCCGACGGCACGGTGCGGACGTTCGACCACCCGACCAGTGGCGCGGACATCGCCGCGGCGATCGGGCCCGGCCTGGCGAAGGCCGCCATCGCGGTGAAGGTCGACGACATCGTGCGCGACCTTGACCTGCCGATCGCCGGTGAGGCGACGGTCGAGATCCTCACCCGGGCATCGGACGAAGCGCTGGAGCTGATCCGCCACGATGCCGCCCATGTGATGGCCGAGGCGGTCCAGGCGCTGTACCCCGACACGCAGGTCACCATCGGACCGGCGATCGAGAACGGATTCTACTACGACTTCGCGCGTCAGACGCCGTTCTCGACCGAAGACCTCGCCGCGATCGAAGCCAAGATGTGCGAGATCGTCGCCGCCGACGTGCCGATCGTGCGCGAGGTGTGGGACCGCAGCGAAGCGATCGCGCATTTCGCGGCGCGGGGCGAGGCCTACAAGGCCGAAATCGTCGAGGGCCTGGCGGCGGACGAGACGGTGACGGTCTATCGCCAGGGCGGCTGGCGCGACCTCTGCCGCGGCCCTCACATGCCGTCCACCGGCCATGTTGGCACCGGTTTCAAGCTGCTCAAGGTCGCCGGCGCCTACTGGCGCGGCGATTCGGCCAACGAGATGCTGCAGCGCATCTACGGCACCGCATGGCGCAACGACAAGGAGCTCCGATCCCATCTCGACCGACTGGAGGAGGCGGAGAAGCGCGACCACCGCCGGCTCGGCCGCGAGATGGGGCTGTTCCATTTCCAGGACGAGGCTCCCGGCGCGGTGTTCTGGCACCCCAGGGGCTGGACGCTCTACCGTCTGCTGGTCGAATACATGCGCACCCGCCAGGAGCGCGGCGGGTACGTCGAGGTCGCCACGCCGGAGTTGATGGACCGCGGGCTGTGGGAACGCTCCGGCCATTGGGAGAGTTTCCGCGAGCACATGTTCACCACCGAGACCGAGGACGGCCGGCTTTATGCGGTCAAGCCGATGAACTGCCCCGGCTGCGTGCAGATCTTCAGGCACGGCACGCGCAGCTACCGCGACCTGCCGCTCAGGATCGCGGAGTTCGGCAAGGTCCACCGCTACGAGCCCTCCGGCGCGCTGCACGGGCTGATGCGGGTGCGCGCCTTCGCCCAGGACGATGCGCACATCTTCTGCACGCCCGAGCAGATGGAATCGGAATGCCGCATCGTCATCGCGCTGATCCTCGACATCTACCGCGATTTCGGCTTCGAGGATGTGCGCATCAAGTTCTCCGACCGGCCGGAAAGGCGCATCGGCTCCGATGCGGTCTGGGACCGCCTGGAAGGCGCGCTGCGCGGCGCGCTGGAGTCCATGGGCTTCGCCTACACGGTCAACCCCGGAGAGGGCGCCTTCTACGGCCCCAAGCTGGAGTTCACGCTGCAGGTCGATCTCAACGTGCCCGAACGGCTCGATGCCAGCTATATCGGCGCAGACGGTGCGCGCCACCGGCCGGTGATGCTGCACCGCGCGCTGTTCGGCTCCCTGGAGCGCTTCATCGGCATCCTGCTGGAGCATTATGCCGGCCGGCTGCCGCCGTGGCTCGCCCCCGACCAGGTGGTGGTGGCCACGATCACCTCCGATGCCGACGCCTATGCCGGGGACGTGCTCGCCGCCGCTCGTGCGGCGGGGTTGCGCGCCGTGTCCGATTTGCGCAACGAGAAGATCGGCTACAAGGTGCGCGAGCATTCCGTGGCCAAGGTTCCCGTCATGCTGATCCTCGGTCGCAACGAGGTTGCCCGACGGCAGGTCGCGGTCCGCCGCCTCGGCGGCGGAGACCAAGAAGTCCTTGCGCTGGAATCTGCGATCGATAGACTGCGGTCGATTGCCGCCAGCCCGCTCGAAATATAGGACACGTGAATTTCCTCACCCGCGCCCCTTCCGGGTGTTCGTCGGGTCCGCGTGCGGCGCAGCCAAAAAGGGAGATTAGCCTATAGCGAGATTCACATCCTTCGAACCGCCGAGTCGCGACGATCGCGGCGTCAACGAGGCGATTCGCGCCGCAGCGGTCAGGGTCGTCGACAGCGACGGCACGGTGCTGGGGGTCTTCCCCACGGCCGATGCGATCGCCCTGGCGGTCGAACGCGGCCTCGACCTGGTCGAGGTCTCCCCCAACAGCGATCCGCCGGTTTGCAAGTTCCTCGACTACGGCAAGCTCAAATACGAGACCCAGAAGAAGAAATCGGAGGCGCGCAGGAAGCAGCGCACCACCGACGTCAAGGAGATCAAGCTGCGGCCGGGCATCAATCGGCACGACTACGACGTTAAAATGCGCTCGATGCGCCGGTTCCTCGGCGAGGGTGACAAGGTCAAGGTCACCATGCGGTTTCGCGGCCGCGAGATGGCGCATCAGGATCTCGGGCTAAAGGTCCTCTTCAAGGTCCGTGACGAGCTCGACGAGCTCGCCAAAGTCGAGCAGCTCCCCAAGATGGAGGGCCGCCAAATGATCATGGTGGTCTCGCCGAGATAAGCGCCGCGCCGGCGGCGCGCTTGCGCCCGTTCTCCGGGATCTGTATAACCCGCCGGCCGCATCGGGAACGCCGCGCCGATTGCACGGCATGCTGCGGCGGCCCGAAGGTCGATGTCGCGCCGCGGAGGAAACAATGCCCAAGCTGAAGTCCAGGAGCGGGGCCAAGAAGCGCTTTCGTACCACCGGCACCGGGAAGATGCGTGCGAACTTCGCCTACAAGCGGCACAACCTGCGCAAGCGCCCGCAGAAGATGAAGCGCAAGGCGCGTGGCACGGCGATCATGGCGCCTGCGGATGCCAGGATCGTCAGATCCTACCTGCCTTACGCGTGAGGGACCGATCATGGCACGGGTCAAGCGGGGCGTTACCACCCACGCCCGCCACAAGAAGGTTCTGCGCCGCGCCAAGGGCTATCGCGAGCGCAACCGGACGAGCTACCGGGTCGCGATCCAGCGGGTGGAGAAGGGGCTGCAATACGCCTACCGCGACCGCCGCAACCGGAAGCGCAGCTTCCGCGCGCTGTGGATCCAGCGGATCAATGCCGGCGCGCGCGCCCAGGGTCTGACCTACTCCCAGCTCATGAACGGCCTCAAGCGGGCCGGGATCGAGGTGGATCGCAAGGTGCTCGCCGACATCGCCGTGCGCGAGCCCGATGCGTTCAAGGCGATCGTCGATCAGGCGCAGGCGGCGCTGCCGCAATAGCGGGCCGGTCGCGCCCGGACCCCGGCATGGATGACCTCGAACAGCTTCGTAAGGATCTGCTGGGGCGGATCGCGGCGGCCGACCTTGAGGCTCTGGAGGGGCTGCGCATCGAGGCGCTCGGCCGCAAGGGCCGCATCACCGCGCTGATGAAGGGTCTCGGGGCTCTGGCGGCCGAGGAACGCAAGGCGGCCGGCCGGACGCTGAATGCGCTCAAGGGCGCCGTCATCGCAGCGATCGATGCTCGGCGCGCCGGGCTGGAAAGCGCTGCGTTCGATTCCCGCCTGACGGGCGAGCGGATCGATGTCACCCTGCCGGCGCGCCCGGCGCCGGGCGGTCGGATCCATCCGATCAGCCAGGCCATCGAAGAGATGGTGGCGATCTTTTGCCAGATGGGATTTACGGTGGCCGAGGGGCCCGACATAGAGGACGATTTCCACAACTTCACCGCGCTGAACATCCCGCCAGAGCATCCGGCACGCCAGGATCATGATACGTTCTACCTGTCCGAGCGGGCGGACGGCACCCGCGCGCTCCTGCGCACCCACACCTCGCCGGTGCAGATCCGCGTCATGCGCGGCGGCACGCCGCCGTTCCGCATCATCGTGCCCGGGCGCACCTACCGCGCTGATCACGACGCCACCCACTCGCCGATGTTCCACCAGATCGAGGGGCTGGTCATCGACGAGACCACCCATATGGGCCATCTCAAAGGTTGCCTGATCGAGTTCTGCCGCGTCGTGTTCGGGTTCGACGACCTGCCGGTGCGGTTCCGGCCGAGCTTCTTCCCCTTCACCGAGCCGTCCGCGGAGGTCGATATCGGCTGCGCGCGCTCGGCCGACGGGCTGGAGATCGGCGCCGGCGGCGATTGGCTGGAAATCCTCGGCTGCGGCATGGTCCATCCCAGGGTGATCGCGAATTGCGGCATCGATGCCGGCCGCTACCAGGGGTTCGCCTTCGGGCTCGGGGTCGAGCGGGTGGCGATGCTCAAATACGGCATCCCGGACCTGAGGACGTTCTATGAATCCGACCTCAGGTGGTTGCGCCATTACGGGTTCGCCACGCTCGACATGCCGAGCGTGGCCACCGGAGTGGGCCGTTGAAGTTCACCCTGTCCTGGCTGCGCGCGCATCTGCAGACCGAGGCGTCGCCGGCGGAGATCGGCGAGCGGCTCACCGCCATCGGCCTCGAGGTCGACGGCATCGAGGATCGCGGCGCGGCGCTGGCCGATTTCGTCGTCGGCGACGTCCTTGCGGCCAGGCGGCATCCCGATGCCGATCGCTTGGTCGTGTGCACCGTGGACGTCGGCGGTGGCACGCGCTTCGACGTGGTCTGCGGTGCGCCCAACGCGCGCGCGGGCATGAAGGGCGTCTTCGCGCGCGCAGGCAGCCGCATGCCAGGCTCGGGCGATACGTTGAAGAGGACCACGATCCGCGGTGTGGAAAGCGCCGGCATGCTGTGTTCGGAGCGCGAGCTCGGTCTGTCGGACGCCCATGAGGGGATCATCGACCTGAACGGCGACTTTCCTGCAGGGACGCCCGCCGCCGGCGCGCTCGGCCTGGCCGATCCGGTCTTCACCATCGCACTCACCCCGAACCGGGCCGATTGCGCGGGCGTGCGCGGCATCGCCCGCGATCTCGCCGCCGCGGGGCTGGGCGCGCTCAAGCCGCTCGATCTGTCTCCGGTCGCCGGCACCTTCGAAAGCCCGATCGCCTGGCGGCGGGACCTCCCGGAAGGCGCCCGGGACGCCTGCCCGATGGTCGTCGGGCGCAGCTTCCGCGGTGTGACCAACGGACCGAGCCCGCAATGGCTGCAGGACCGGTTGCGCGCAATCGGCCTGCGCCCGATCTCGGCCCTGGTCGACATCACCAACTACCTTACCTTCGACCTCGCAAGGCCATTGCATGTCTTCGACATCGGCCGGGTTCGGGGCGACCTGACAATGCGCCTGGCGCGCTCCGGCGAGGCGGTCGCGGCGCTGGACGGGCGCACCTACATCCTCCAGGACGGCATGACCGTGATCGCCGACGAGGCTGGCGTTCAGGGGATTGGCGGCATCATGGGCGGCGCGCAGTCGGGGTGCGGTGCGGCGACGACCGCGGTCTTCCTCGAGGTCGCGCTGTTCGATCCGGTGCGCACTGCGATGACCGGGCGCAGGCTGGGCATCATGTCCGATGCCCGCTACCGTTTCGAGCGCGGCGTCGATCCGACATCGGCGCTGTGGGGGGCGGAGATCGCCGCCAGGATGATCCTCGACATCTGCGGCGGCGAGGCGAGCGCGTTGAGCATCGCCGGCGAGGAGCCCCGCTGGCGGCGCACGATCATGCTGCGCGGCTCCCGCATCGCCGCGCTCGGCGGGCTCGCGCTGGCCGACGGCGAGCCCGGCCGCATCCTCGACAGGCTCGGCTTCGAGGTCGCCGAGGAGGGTGGGACCCTGCGGGCGGCGGTCCCGCCGTGGCGCCCCGATGTCGAGGGCGAGGCCGATCTGGTCGAGGAGGTCCTGCGCATCCACGGCTACGATGCTATCCCGGCGGTCCCGCTGCGGGCTACGACCGCGGTGCCGGCACCGTCGTGGTCGGACGCGCAGGCCGGGCGCGCCCGCGCCCGGCGGGCGCTTGCCGCCACCGGGCTGATCGAGGCGGTGACGTTCTCCTTCATGCCCGAACGCCGCGCGGCGGCGTTCGGTGCCGCGGATCCGGACCTGGTGCTGGCCAACCCGATCAGCGCCGATTTCAACCGGATGCGCCCGTCGATCCTGCCCAACCTGCTCCAGGCGGCCGAACGCAACACCGCGCGCGGCTTGTCCGACGTTGCGCTGTTCGAGATCGGTCCGCAGTTCGAGCCGGGCGCCGGCGGCAACCAGTCCTGGGTCGCGGCCGGAATAAGGGTCGGCGGCACCGGTGTGCGCCACTGGTTGCAAGAGGGACGGGCGGTCGATGCCTATGACGCCAAGGCCGATGCCATGGCCGCGCTCGGCGCGGCGGGCGCGCCTCTCGACGGGCTGCGGACCGAAGGCGCGGCGCCGCGGTGGTATCACCCGGGCCGATCCGGCGCGCTGATGCTCGGCTCCAAGCCTCTCGCCTGGTTCGGGGAGATCCACCCCGGCATCCTCGCCGATCTGGATCTGCGTGGTCGCGCGGTCGCTTTCGAGGTCATGCTGGATGCGGTGCCGCCGCGCAGGACCGGGAGGTCGGCCGCCCGGCCGATGCTGCGCATCGCGGCGCTCCAGCCGGTGGTGCGCGACTTTGCCTTCGTCGTCGAGGAGGACACGCAGGCCGATTCGGTGCTGCGGGCCGCGCGCGGGGTGGACAGGACGCTGGTCGCCGAGGTTGCGCTGTTCGACGTCTATCGCGGGCCGGAGATCGGCGCGGGCCGGAAGTCGCTGGCGGTCGCGGTGACGCTGCAGCCGCGCGAGGCGACATTGACCGACGCCGAGATCGAGGGGGTGGCCGGACGCATTGTCGCCGCGGTGTCCAGGGCGACCGGCGCCGTCCTGCGCCGGTGAGGCCGGGCCGCGATGACCGATCCCGCGCACATCCGCAACTTCGCGATCATCGCGCATATCGACCACGGCAAATCGACCCTGGCCGACCGGTTGATCTTGACCTGCGGCGGCATCGCGAAGCGCGAATACCGCCAGCAGATGCTCGATACGATGGAGCTGGAACGCGAACGCGGCATCACCATCAAGGCCCAGACGGTGCGCCTGTCCTACGCCGCGCGGGACGGCTGCACCTATCAGCTCAACCTGATGGACACGCCGGGCCATGTCGACTTCGCCTACGAGGTCTCGCGTTCGCTGGCCGCGTGCGAGGGATCGATCCTGATCGTCGACGCGAGCCAGGGGGTTGAGGCGCAAACGCTCGCCAACGCCTATCTTGCGATCGATGCCGGCCACGAGATCATCCCGGTGCTCAACAAGATCGACCTGCCGGCCGCCGATCCGGACCGCGTCCGCTCCCAGGTCGAGGAGGTGATCGGGCTGCCGGCCGGCGACTGCATCGCGGTCTCGGCCAAGACCGGCAGCGGGATCGAAGACGTGCTGGAGGCCCTGGTCACGCGGTTGCCGCCGCCCGCAGGCGCGCGCGCGGCCCCGCTCAAGGCCCTGCTGGTCGATTCCTCCTATGACCCCTATCTCGGCGTGATCACCCTGGTCCGGGTCCACGATGGCGAACTCAGGCGCGGGATGAAGGTCCGCATGATGGCGACCGGCGCGTTGCACCAGGTCGACCAGGTGGGCGCCTTCACGCCCAAGCGCGTGGATGTCCCGGCGCTGCGGCCGGGCGAGATCGGCTTTCTGACTGCCGGGATCAAGCATGTCGCCGAAACCCGCATCGGTGATACCATCACCGAGGATCGCAGGGCGATCGCCACCCCCTTGCAGGGTTTCAAGCCGAGCGTGCCGGTGGTCTTCTGCGGCCTATTTCCGGTCGATGCCGACGACTATGAGGGTCTGCGCGAGAGTCTGGCCCGGCTGCGGCTCAACGATTCGAGCTTCCACTATGAGCCCGAGAGTTCGGCCGCGCTCGGCTTCGGCTTCCGCTGCGGCTTTCTCGGGCTGCTGCATCTGGAGATCATCCAGGAGCGGCTGCGCCGTGAGTTCGACCTCGACCTGATCACGACCGCCCCCTCGGTGGTCTACCGCGCCCACATGAGCGACGGCACCGTCCGGGAGGTCCACAACCCGGCCGACATGCCCGATCCGGTGGGCATCGCGCGCATCGAGGAGCCGTGGATCCGGGCGACCGTCCTGTTGCCGGGCGCCAGTCTCGGCGCGGTGCTGGCGCTGTGCGAGGAGCGCCGCGGAATCCAGCAGGAGCTGAGCCATGTCGGCGGGCGGGCGATGGTGGTCTACCGGCTGCCGCTCAACGAGGTGGTGTTCGACTATTACGACCGGCTGAAATCGGTCAGCCGCGGCTATGCCAGCTTCGACTATCAGCTCGACGGCTACGAGGACGGCGATCTGGTCAAGCTATCGATCCTGGTCAACGCCGAACCGGTCGATGCGCTGTCGATGATCGTCCATCGCACGCGCTCGGAAAGCCGCGGCCGGGCGATCTGCGTGCGCCTCAAGGAGCTGATCCCGCGGCAACTCTTCAAGGTGCCTATCCAGGCGGCAATCGGCGGCAAGGTGATCGCGCGCGAGACCGTCGGTGCGCTGCGCAAGGACGTGACCGCGAAGTGCTATGGCGGCGACGTGACCCG